>JAEUMW010000129.1 GCA_016791345.1 Betaproteobacteria bacterium
AGCAGCGGGTGGTCCTTGCGCAGCACGCTGCCCACCACCAGCACGCGGTCGAGGCCGCTCACTTCCTCGATCTTCATGCCGAGCCACGGGATGCCCGCCATCTGGCCATCGGCCCGGAAATCCGTCTGCCGCAGGCGGAAATCGACGTTGTTGCTGCCGAGGCCGCGCGCGAGCTTGGCGAAGAGATACAACTCCTCGAGCGTCGAGTGCGGCGTGGCGAGAAAACCGATGGCCTCGCCCCCGTTTGCCTCCCGCACCGCGGCGAGCCCCTTGGCGACGGCATCGAGCGCAGTGGGCCAATCGACCTCGCGCCAGCTTCCGCCGTCCCGCAGCATGGGCGTGGTCAAGCGGTCGGGCGCGTTCAGCCCCTGGTAGGAGAAGCGGTCCTTGTCGGAAAGCCAGCACTCGTTGATCGCTTCGTTCTCCAGCGGCAGCACCCGCATCACCTGCTTCTGCTTGACCTGCACGATCAGATTCGCGCCGAGCCCGCAATGCGGGCTCACCGAGCGCTCGCGTGCGAGCTCCCAGGTGCGGGCGGTGTAGCGGAACGGTTTCGAGGTCAGCGCACCGACCGGACACAGGTCGATGACATTGCCCGACAGCTCGGAATCCACCGTCTTGCCGACGAAGGCGAGAATCTCGGAGTGCTCACCGCGGTGCGCCATGCCGAGTTCCATCACGCCGGCGATCTCCTGCCCGAAGCGCACGCAACGGGTGCAGTGAATGCAGCGCGTCATATCGGTGGAGATGAGCGGCCCCAGATTCTTGTTCGGCACCACGCGCTTCATCTCCTCGAAGCGCGACGCACTCGCGCCGTAGCCCACGGCGAGATCCTGCAGCTGGCATTCACCGCCCTGGTCGCAGATCGGGCAGTCGAGCGGATGATTGATGAGCAGAAACTCCATCACCGCGTGCTGCGCCTTCTGCGCGTAGTCCGAGCGGGTGAACACCTTCTGCCCGCTCGTCACCGGCGTCGCACACGCCGGCAGCGGCTTTGGCGCCTTCTCGACCTGCACCAGGCACATGCGGCAATTGGCGGCGATCGACAGTTTCTTGTGCCAGCAGAAGTGCGGGATGTAGATGCCGAGCTTGTTGGCGGCATCCATGACCGTGGAGCCCGCGGGCACCTCCACCGTCTTGCCATCGATCTCGAGAGAAATCATGTTGCCCATGGTGATCCGTCAGCAGCGCGCGGGCATCTACAGGCCACCCGCCACGAGACACTGCTTGTGCTCGATGTGGTATGCGAATTCGTCGCGGAAGTGCTGCACGAAGCTCTTGACCGGCAGCGCGGCAGCATCGCCCAGCGCGCAGATCGTCCGCCCCATGATGTTGTCCGACACGTTCGTGAGCAGATCGAGATCCTCGGGCTTGCCGCGCCCGTTCTCGATGCGGTCCACCATCCGGTAGAGCCAGCCGGTGCCTTCCCGGCACGGCGTGCACTGCCCGCAGGATTCCTCGTAATAGAAGTAGGACAGCCGGCGCAGCGCACGCACCATGCAGGTCCTGTCGTCCATGATGATGACCGCGCCCGAGCCCAGCATCGAACCCGCCTTGGCGATCGAATCGTAGTCCATGTCGCAGGCCATCATCACGTCGCCCGGCAGCACCGGCATCGAGGAACCGCCCGGGATGCACGCCTTGAGCTTGCGCCCGCCGCGCATGCCGCCGGCCATCTCCAGCAGCTTCGCGAACGGTGTCCCCATGCGGATCTCGTAATTGCCGGGACGGTTGATGTGACCCGAGACGGAGAAGATCTTGGTCCCGCCGTTGTTCGGCTTGCCGAGCTCCAGAAACTTCTGGCCGCCGTGCAGCAGGATGTACGGCACGGACGCGAACGTTTCGGTGTTGTTGACGGTGGTCGGCCGACCATAGAGGCCGAAGGTGGCCGGAAACGGCGGCTTGAACCGCGGCTGTCCCTTCCTGCCCTCGATGGAATCGAGCAGCGCCGTCTCCTCGCCGCAGATGTAGGCACCGTAGCCATGGTGCGCATGGAGCTCGAAGCTGAAATCGGAGCCCAGGATGTTCTGGCCGAGGAAGCCGGCGGCGCGCGCCTCGGCGAGCGCTTCCTCGAAACGCTCGTAGACCTCCCAGATCTCGCCGTGGATGTAGTTGTAGCCGAAGCCCGAGCCCATCGCGTAGCCGCCGAGGATCATGCCCTCGATGACCATGTGCGGGTTGTAGCGCAGCAGGTCGCGGTCCTTGAAGGTGCCCGGCTCGCCTTCGTCGGAGTTGCAGACGACGTACTTGGGCCCGGTGTACTGGCGCGGCATGAAGCTCCACTTGAGACCGGTCGGAAAACCGGCCCCGCCGCGGCCGCGCAGCGCACTCAACTTCACCTCGGCGATGACCTGCTCCGGCGTGATCTTCTCCGTGAGGACCTTGCGCAGCGCCTCGTAGCCGCCGCGCTTGCGGTAGTCGTCGAGGCGCCAGTTGAGACCGTCGAGCCCCTGCATCAGAACCGCGTCGGGGCCGTAGATATCGGGCGAGAAAGGCAGCGCGGGCGCGTTCACTCGGCGAGCTCCGACAGCAGCTTGTCGATCGCCTCGCGGCTCATGAAGCTGCACATGCGTTTGTTGTTCACCAGCAGCACCGGCGAGTCGCCACAGGCGCCGAAGCACTCGCCCTCCTGCAGCGTGATGCGGCCATCGGCCGTGGTCTCGCCGAACCCGATGCCGAGCTTCTCCTTGAGGTACGCGGCCGCCTCGCCCGCGCCCGACAGCGCACAGGGAAGATTGGTGCAGACGGTGAGCTTGTACTTGCCCACCGGAGCGAGGTCGTACATGTTGTAGAACGTCGCCACCTCGTAGACGGCAACCGGCGCCATCTCGAGATAGCGGGCCACGAATTCCATGGTCTCGGGGGAGAGCCAGCCCTTCTCGTCCTGGGCGATGGCGAGCGCCGCCATCACTGCGGAGCGCTTCTGGTCGGGCGGGTATTTGGCCACTTCGCGGTCGATCTTCGCGAGCGCGGCCGGCGACAGGGTCAGGGGTGCGTTCATGATGACGACAGTATGACCTGGCAACGGCGCTTCACCGGTCGACCTCGCCGAAGACGATGTCGAGCGTTCCGATGATCGCCACCACGTCGGCGATCATGTGGCCCGTGGCGATCTCGTCCATGGCTGCGAGATGGGCAAAGCCGGAGGCGCGGATCTTCAACCTGTAAGGCTTGTTGGCGCCGTCGGACACCAGGTAGATGCCGAACTCCCCTTTCGGATGCTCGACCGCCGCGTAGGTTTCGCCGGGCGGAACATGAAAGCCCTCGGTGAAGAGCTTGAAGTGGTGGATCAGCGCTTCCATGTCGGTCTTCATGGTCACGCGCGGCGGCGGGGCGACCTTGCGGTTGTCGGTGATCACCGGTCCCGGGTTCTTGCGCAGCCACTCCACGCACTGCCCGACGATGCGATTCGATTGACGCATCTCTTCGATGCGCACGAGATAGCGGTCGTAGCAGTCGCCGTTGACGCCGACCGGAATGTCGAACTCGACCTGATCGTAGGCCGCATACGCCTGCTTCTTGCGCAGATCCCACTCGATGCCGGAGCCGCGCAGCATCACGCCGCTGAAGCCGAGTGCCTGCGCGCGTTCCGGCGTCACCACACCGATGCCGACCGTGCGCTGCTTCCAGATGCGATTCTCGGTCAGCAGCGTTTCGTATTCGTCGACGCACTTCGGGAAGCGCTTGACGAAATCCTCGATGAAGTCGAGCAGCGAACCTTGACGGTTCTCGTTGAGGCGCGCCACCGCCGCGTCATTGTGGATGCGCGACGCCTGGTACTGCGGCATGGTGTCGGGGAGGTCGCGATACACACCGCCCGGCCGGTAATAGGCCGCGTGCATGCGGGCGCCGGAGACCGCTTCGTAAACGTCGAAGAGATCCTCACGCTCGCGGAAGCAGTAGAGGAAGAGCGTCATCGCGCCGATGTCGAGCGCGTGTGTGCCGAGCCAGAGCAGGTGGTTCAGGAGCCGCGTGATCTCGTCGAACATCACACGGATGTACTGCGCGCGAATCGGCACCTCGATGCCGAGGAGCCGCTCGATCGCCATCACGTAGGCATGCTCGCTGCAGAGCATGGAAACGTAGTCGAGGCGGTCCATGTACGGCACGCTCTGCAGGAAGGTCTTGTGCTCGGCGAGCTTTTCCGTCGCGCGATGCAGGAGTCCGATGTGCGGATCGGCGCGCTGGATCACCTCGCCGTCGAGTTCGAGCACGAGGCGCAGTACGCCGTGCGCCGCCGGATGCTGCGGGCCGAAGTTGAGCGTGTAATTGCGGATCTCAGCCATGATTCACCCGCGGCTCTCGAAGCATGACTGCCGGAACGCAGTTACCCATTCCTGAACCCTGGCCCCTCGCCGTAATTTTCTTCGCGCAGCACGCGCGGCGTGATTTCCCGCGGCTCGATCGTCACCGGCTGATAGATGACCCGCCCCTGATCCGGGTCGTAGCGCATCTCGACGTTGCCCGACAGCGGAAAGTCCTTGCGGAACGGATGACCGATGAATCCGTAGTCGGTCAGAATGCGGCGCAGATCGGGATGACCGGGAAACACGATGCCATAGAAATCGAAAGCCTCGCGTTCGAACCAGTTTGCCACCGGCCAGACATCCACCATCGAATCGACGCTGGGAAAATCGTCGTCGGCGCAGTACACCCGCAGCCGCAGGCGCCAGTTGCGCTGAATCGACAACAGGTGATAGACGACCGCGAACCGCGGTCCGTCCCAGGTGCCGTTGCCGTAGTCGCTGTAGTCGACACCGCACAAGTCGATCAGCACCGAAAACGCGAGATCGGGGTGATCGCGCAGTGTCTTCGTCACCGCAATGAGGTCCGCACTCTTCGCTTCGATCGTGATCTCGCCACAGGCGCAGACGAGGCGTGTGATGCGATCACCCAGAACACTGCGCAGCGTGGTTTCGAGGGTATCGAGTCGCGAGGTCATGGCGTGCTCAGCGGGCGATCGTGTTGTTGCGCTTGATCTTGTTCTGCAACTGGATGATGCCGTAGAGCAGTGCCTCGGCCGTCGGCGGACAGCCAGGCACGTAGACATCGACCGGAACGATGCGGTCACAGCCACGCACGACGGAGTAGGAATAGTGGTAATACCCGCCGCCGTTGGCACACGAACCCATCGAGATCACCCAGCGCGGCTCGGCCATCTGATCGTAGACCTTGCGCAGCGCAGGCGCCATCTTGTTGCAAAGGGTGCCGGCGACGATCATCACGTCCGACTGGCGCGGGCTCGGGCGGAACACGATGCCGAAGCGATCCAGGTCGTAGCGGGACGCCCCCGCGTGCATCATTTCGATCGCACAACAGGCGAGCCCGAACGTCACCGGCCACATCGACCCGGTCCGGGTCCAGTTGATGACCGTGTCGATGGAAGTCGTGACGAAGCCCTTTTCGAGAACACCTTCCGCACCCATGGTCAGGCCCTCCGTCCGAGCGTTACCGCGCTTCGCATCCCCACCAGACCGTGGGGCCCCTGCTCCGTTGAGCGCAGCGTCGCCTCAC
The DNA here is from genome assembly GCA_016791345.1 of Betaproteobacteria bacterium. NCBI lineage: Bacteria > Pseudomonadati > Pseudomonadota > Betaproteobacteria > Betaproteobacteria bacterium. Next base: position 5,515 of record JAEUMW010000129.1, read on the forward strand.
GCCCGATGTGCACAGGACGGCCCCCTCCGCTTCGGCGACGGGCCGCATTCCCCTTGCTCGCATCCCCACAAAACCGTGGGGCCCCTGCTCGGTGGGTCATGCGACTACTCCCACTCCAGTGCTCCCTTCTTCCATTCGTAGATGAATCCCACGACCAGTATGCCGAGGAAAATCATCATGGCGACGAAACCGAACATGCCGATCTCGTCCAGCACGACAGCCCACGGGAAGAGAAATGCGATCTCGAGGTCGAAGAGAATGAAGAGAATCGCGACGAGATAGTAGCGGACGTCGAACTTCATGCGCGCGTCTTCGAACGCCTCGAAGCCGCACTCGTAGGGAGAGAGTTTCTCGCTGTCCGGGCGGTGCACGCCAAGGAGTCGCGAAATCCCGCTGCCCATCATCATGGGACCGACACCAACGGCGAGACCGACGAGGACGAAAAGCAGGACGGGAAAGTAGTTTTCAAGCATCGCGCACGGTCTCGATCAAGAGCGCTGCGAAGGCGCCAATCGCGAACTTTTCATTATTTTATCTGATCCTCGTTTTCATTCGTTCGTTCGATCAGGACACGCCGCGCTGTCAAATGCGGTGCGGAAATCTGCAACCGTTTGGTGCCGATGGGGAGACTCGAACTCCCACGGCTTTCGCCACCGCCCCCTCAAGACGGCGTGTCTACCAATTTCACCACATCGGCCGGCTGCAACGCTGCCGCGAGGCTTACGCTCCCGTGTGCGCCTCACTCACTTCGGAACCTCCGGCGCCTTCGACCCCTCGGGTGCCGCCGGCGACGGCACGGGCTTCTCCGCAGCCGGCGCTGCGGGCTCGGCCTTGTGCGTCGCCATCACGCCCCGATCCCTCGACTTGTTCGCCGAGAAATACGTGAGCCCGAGGCTGGTCACGAAAAACACGGCCGCCAATATCGCC
>JAEUMW010000130.1 GCA_016791345.1 Betaproteobacteria bacterium
CCATCCGGTCTCAACCGGGACGGCCCCGCCCCCCTCTATTCACGGCTGACGGTGCCGGCCGGTCGCCACAGCTTCGTCGCGCGGCTCAACGACTCCCCCGCCTCGGGCTTCGCTCACAGTGCCGAGGCCACCATCGACCTCAAACCCGGCGACGCGGTGGTGATCGACTTTCAGCCGTCGAAAGGCGGGTTCATCTTCAGTACCTGAGACGCGATCGTCATGAAAGGGACGCTGGCCGCGCCTCATCCGCTCGCCGCACGCGGTCTGGATGCGATCGAGTCGCTATTCGACCGCTGCTTCGGCCCGCGCCTCAACCCCTGGCGCCACTTGGGGGCCCTCGGCTACTTCCTGTTCTGGATCATCGCCGCGAGCGGCATCTACGTCTATGCGCTGTTCGATACGAGCGTGACCGGTGCCTACCGCTCGGTCGAACACATGACCCGCGACCAGTGGTACGCGGCCGGACTGATGCGCAGCCTCCACCGCTACGCTTCGGATGCCTTCGTCGTCGTCATGCTGCTGCACCTCGCGAAGGAGTGGATCCGTGGCCACGCGCACGGGTTCCGGTGGTTTTCCTGGGTGACGGGCGTCCTGCTCGTCTGGCTCGCCTACGCTTCCGGCATCGGGGGCTACTGGTTGGTGTGGGACGAGCTCGCGCAGTTCTCCCTGATCGCGACGACGGAGTGGCTCGACTGGCTGCCGCTCTTCGGGGATCCACTCACGCGCAACTTCCTCACGCCCGCGAGCGTTGGCGACCGTTTCTTCTCGCTTTTGATCTTCCTCCACATCGGGATCCCGCTCCTGCTTCTGCTCGGCATGTGGATCCACGTCCAGCGCATCAGCCGAGCCGCGACCAATCCGCCGCGGCTGCTCGCGTGGAGCACGCTCGCCACGCTCGTCGTGCTCTCGCTCGCGTATCCGGCGACGAGCCACGCGCCGGCGGATCTCGCCCGCGTACCGGCGGCGCTCGATCTCGACTGGTTTTACCTCTTCGCCCACCCGCTGCAATACGCGACTTCGGCCGGCACCCTCTGGGCGCTCGCGGGGGGCGCGACGCTCCTCCTGCTGCTGCTGCCCTGGGTGCCGAAGCGGGCGCGCATGCCGATCGCCGCGGTGGATCTCGCGAACTGCAACGGCTGCGGCCGCTGTTTCGACGACTGCCCGTACGCGGCGGTGATCATGGAACCCCGTCCGGGCGGACGCCCGCAGCAGAAGATGCCGGTCGTGCTGGCGGACCTCTGCGCGGGCTGTGGCATTTGCGCCGGCGCCTGCCCGTCGTCGACACCGTTTCGCACCGTCGCGGATCTCACGACCGGCATCGACCTGCCGCAGTTGCGAATCGCTCGGCTGCGCGCCGAACTGGAGCAGCGTCTCGTCGCGCTCACCGGGCACACCAAGGTGATGGTCTTCGGCTGCGACCACGCCCTCGACGTGCGCACCCTCGCGGCGCCGGACACCGGGGTGTTGAGCCTCGTCTGCACGGCGCAACTGCCGCCTTCGTTCATCGAGTACGCCGTCCGCGGCGGTGCCGATGGCGTGCTCATCACCGGCTGCCAGTCCGGGAGCTGCGAGTATCGTCTCGGCAATCGCTGGGTCGAGGCGCGGCTCGCCGGCGAGCGCGAGCCGCATCTGCGCATGAACGTGCCGCGCGAGCGCGTGCGGATCGTGTGGGCCAACCCAGTCGACCGGGAAGCGCTGGTGCAGGCGCTCGCGGGCTTACGCGCGTCGCTTGATCGTCTCGACGCAGGGCAGCGGCCGCGTGCGCTCACCCGCATCGCCCATGGCTGAGCCGCGCAACTGGATCGGCAGCGCCGGCGTGTTCGCCGTGTTCGCGCTCGGCATCGGCTATCTCTCGGCGTCGCCGCGCTACCAGCACCTGCCGCCGGAGCAGGCGATGATTCGCTTGAGCGTGAGCCAGCCGGGGCTGCCGCTCGGCGAATGCCGGCGCCTCTCGGAGGCCGAGCTCGCGGCACGCGCGCCGAACATGCGCAAGCCCGAGGAGTGTCCGCGCGAGCGCGCCCCGCTCTCGATCCGCCTCGTGGTGGACGGGGCAGTGATCTACCAGGACACGATTCGGTCGTCGGGATGGCGGCGCGACGGCTCGTCGGCCGTATATCTGCGCTTGCCGGTAATCGCCGGCACACACCGCATCGAGGCAGCCGTGAACGACGATGCAACGGTTGCGGGTTTTGCCTTCATGCGCGAGGCGGAGGTAACCCTCGAACCGGGTCAGCTGCTGACGATCGACTTCGACCGCAGTCGTGGCGGGGTACTCTTCCTGTGAAGACCGCTGCGACCGCCGCGCGCCCGTGGACTTCCGCTGCAGTCCCCGCGGCGACGTACCGCTACGCCCTTTCGATTCCGCAGGGTGCGCGGCGCAAGCTGGCGGTAGGGTGGCTCACCCTCGGGCTCGTGTCGCTCATCGCCTCGGGGGTTTTCTCCGTTCTGCTCGTGCTCTCCCGCGCGCCATACGTAAAGGACGTCTTCCCGCTCGTGGATTTCTTCCACGTCGCGCTGGTGGTGCACGTGGACCTGTCGGTTCTGGTGTGGTTTCTCGCGTTCGCCGGCGTTTTCTGGAGCCTGAACAGCACGCCGCGCTTCATCGGGGCGGGCTGGGCGGCGCTCACACTCGCGGTGACGGGCGCCACGCTGATGTCGCTCGCGCCCTTCGTCGGCCGCGGTAATCCCGTGATGAGCAACTACGTCCCGGTGCTCGAGGATCCGTTCTTCCTCTGGGGCCTCGGCATCTTCGCCGCGGGGTTCGTGGTGCTTGTCGTGCGCAGCATGGCGGCGGTCCCGCTCGTGGGCATGAACCTGAGCGGACAAGGCGCGCTGCGCTTCGGGCTCAACAGCGCGCTCGTCTCCGCCGCGGTCGCCATCTTCGCCTTCGCGTGGTCGTGGTGGGCGATGCCCGCGGGCGTCGAATCGCGCACCTACTACGAGATCCTCTTCTGGGGCGGCGGTCACGTCATTCAGTTCACCTACACGCTGCTCATGTTCGTCGCCTGGCTGTGGCTCGCGACCGCGCTCGATTTCAGGCTGCCGCTCTCGCCGCGGGTGAGCGTGCTGCTCTTCGGGATCGGTCTGGCGTCCGTGTTTCTCACGCCCGTGGTCTACCTCGGTCACGACGTGGGGTCGGTGCAGCACCACAACTTCCTTACCTGGATCATGCGCATCGGCGGCGGGCTGGCCATCGCGCCCTTTGCGCTCGCCCTGGTCATCGGCATGGCGCGCAGCGGTGCGCAGGCGCAGCGCGAGCAGGCGCTCTTTGGGTCGCTGATCGCATCGCTCGCCGTCTTTGGCGTCGGCGGCATCATCGGCTTCATGATCCACGGCAGCAACGTGAAGATCCCGGCCCACTACCACGGATGCATCGTCGGCGTCACTCTGGCCTTCATGGGGCTCACGTACCACCTGCTGCCGCAGCTCGGATTCGCGAAACCTGTCGGCCGGCTCGCAGCGTGGCAGCCGTACGTCTACGGCGGCGGACAGCTCCTGCATATCCTCGGGCTGGTGTGGTCCGGCGGCTACGGGGTGCAGCGCAAGGTCGCGGGCGGCGCACAGGCTCTGCGCTCCACCGAAGAGATCGTCGCCATGGGGATCATGGGCTTCGGCGGTCTCGTCGCAGCCGTCGGCGGGCTGATCTTCCTCATCGTGGTGGTGCGCGCCATCTTCGCCGCGCACCGCGGAGGGTCGACGTGACGCCGACGTGTCGGCTCCTGCTCGCGCTCATCGGGATCGTGCTGCTCGGCGCGTGCAGCCGCGAACCGTTCATGAACACGGACGTGAGCGGCGCGGCCTACGGCAGGGACTTCCGGCTCGCCGACCACAACGGGACCACGCGCACGCTCGCCGACTTCAAGGGCAAGGTGGTGCTGCTCTTCTTCGGCTATACGCACTGCCCGGACGTGTGCCCGACCACGCTCGCGGAAGCCGCGGCGGCGATGCGTGAGCTCGGGCCGCAGGCGGATCGCGTGCAAGTGCTGTTCGTCACCGTCGATCCGCTGCGCGATACGCCGGCGCTCCTCGCCCGCTACGTACCCTCGTTCCATCCGACATTTCTCGGACTGCACGGCGACGAGCAGCAGATCGCGGAGACCGCGCGCGACTTCAAGGTGTTCTCGCAGAAGACGCCCGGCGCGTCGGCGGAGAACTACCTCATCGATCACTCGGCCGGGACCTTCATCTTCGATCCGGAGGGCCGGTTGCGGCTCTACCATGGCTACGGTAAGGGCG
>JAEUMW010000131.1 GCA_016791345.1 Betaproteobacteria bacterium
CATCGAGCCGGGAATTCTCGCGCCGCAGTTGGAACCGATCGCCGTGCGTCTGCGTATGCTGCTGGGCAGCGCCGATCATTCCGCCGAGGAAGTGCAAAGGCGCGTGCGCATCCTCGGCATGGCGGCACGGCGGTTCGGACGTGCAGATTTCGCGGTGGTGGGGTCTGCGCTGTTGCGCCGCAAGCGCCTCAGTCTGAATTACTACGTGCGTGCCCGCGATGAGATCACCGAGCGCGAAGTGTCGCCGCAGCGCCTGGTGCATTACCGGGACAACTGGTATCTCGACGCGTGGTGCCACTGTCGCGAAGATCTGCGAAGCTTTGCGGTCGACGCCATCCGCCATGCAGAAGTTCTCGACCAGAAGGCGCGCGACGTTCCCGAGAGCACGCTCAACCGTGTGCTCGGTTCCGGTTACGGAATCTTTTCCGGTCACCGGGTGCGCTGGGGGCGGCTGCGCTTCACGCCGGAACGCGCACGCTGGGTCGCCACGGAGGAATGGCACCCGCGTCAACGCGGCCGCTTCGAGGCCGACGGATCGTATGTGCTGGAAGTCCCCTACAGCGATGATCGCGAACTGGTGATGGACATACTGCGCTACGGACCCGAAGTCGAAGTTCTCGGTCCCGCGCCGTTGCGGCGGGCGGTGCGCGAGCGCCTTGCGGCGGCATTGGCGTGCTACTCGCCACCGCGCGGCAAGCTGCACAATTGATGTCGGGGCTCGATCACGCGATGGCGAACGCTGGGCGATCGGGGGGAATTCTCGGCGGGAATGCCCAGTCGTGGTGCCTGCTGCCTGTCTCCCTTAAAGTCTGCAAGGCCATGTTTAGATGCAATTATCAGCGGCTTGACCAGGGCGATCCGGGTGCTTGCGCGAGTGGTACGTCGATTGCAGTAACAGGCCCGCGATCGGCGAGGAGGATCGCGGGATGTCGCGGGGGAAAGATCACGCTTCGCGCTGGCTGTAGTGACATCTCTTCGGCGCCTCGCCGGTCCACCAGATTCTCCTGTCCTTCCAGACCGGCTCCGTCCTGCGAGCCGGTTTTTTTTTGCGGTGCGCGCGGCATTCCACATGGAAGAATGCTGCGTTGCTGGAATGCCGCCCCGCAACCGACTCTTGTGCTCCCTCACTCCAGGATCGAAGGAACGATGCAATGATGATTGAGCTGCGTGCATTCGCGGCGCTGGCCGCGCTGCTGGTGATCACCGGTGCGGGTGCAGCGACCGAACCTCCGCTACAGGCAACCACCGATGACGGGCGCAAGGTGATTCTCCACGCCGATGGTCGCTGGGAGTTCGGCGCTGTCGAGGGCGCTCAGGGAGCGCCCGCAGATCGGCCGGCGGCGGCCGGCTACGCACCCTCTGCGAGCGGGACGGCAAATGCGGCGGCGCGCCCGGATGACCGCTATTGCCAGGGGGGGCTCTTCGGTGTCGGCCGCCGCATCTGCCCAGGCGACCCGGACTACAATCGCGGTTCGCTGAATCCCAAGCTGCGCTGAGGCGTCGGGCAGCGACACGCTGCCAGCACGCCCGCGTCAGCCGGGCACGGCCTACGCGGCGGGGCTCAGGTTCTCCGCCGCCCGCGCCGCGCGTTTGCGCTCGTGCTCCTGCAGATGGCGCTTGCGCACGCGAATCGATTTCGGCGTGACCTCGACCAGCTCGTCGTCGGCGATGAACTCGATCGCCGATTCCAGCGTGAGCTGGATCGGCGGCGTAAGCCGCACGGCCTCGTCCGAGCCGGAGGCGCGTATGTTGGTGAGCTGCTTGGTCTTGATCGGGTTCACCACGAGATCCGAGTCGCGTGAGTGAATGCCGATGACCATGCCCTCGTAGAGCGGATCGCCGGGGCTTACGAACATGCGGCCCCGCTCCTGCAGCTTCCACAGCGCATAGGCGACCGCCTCGCCTTGTTCGGCCGAGACGAGCACGCCGTTGCGGCGCTCGCCGATCTCGCCCGCGAGCGGACCGTAGTCATCGAACACGTGGCTCGCGATGCCGGTGCCGCGGGTGAGCGTGAGAAACTCGCCCTGAAAGCCTATCAGGCCGCGTGCCGGAATGCGGTAGTCGAGACGCACGCGGCCCTTGCCATCGGGCTGCATGTCCTGCAGCTCGCCGCGACGGCGACCGAGCTCTTCCATGACGGCGCCCTGGTGCGCGTCCTCGACGTCGACCGTCAGGAGTTCATACGGCTCCCGCTTCTCGCCTTCGATCTCGCGGATCACCACGCGCGGCCGCGACACCGCGAGCTCGTACCCTTCACGGCGCATGTTCTCGAGCAGGATGGTGAGATGCAGTTCGCCACGACCAGACACGAGGAAGACATCGGCATCGGCGGTATCCTGCACGCGCAGCGCCACATTGCTCATGAGCTCGCGCTGCAGGCGTTCGCGCAGATTGCGGCTGGTGACGTACTTGCCGTCGCGACCCGCGAAGGGTGAAGTATTCACCTGGAAGTTCATGGTGAGCGTGGGCTCGTCGACGGCAATCGGCGGCAGCGACACCGGCGCCGCCGCGTCGCAGAGGGTGACGCCGATGCCGATGGCGTCGATACCGGTGACCAGCACGATGTCGCCCGCTTCCGCCGCACCCGTGACGACGCGCTGGAGCCCCTCGAACACCATCAACTGGCCGACCTTGGCCTTGCCGCGTGCTTCCTCGCCGCACATGACGGCGACCTCCTGGCCGCTTGCCACACGTCCGCGGGTGATGCGGCCGATGCCGATTCGCCCCAGATAGCTGGAGTAGTCGAGCGAGCAGATCTGCAGTTGCAGCGGTGCGGCGGCATCGACCTTCGGTTCGGGAACGTGCGCGAGGATCGCCTCGAAGAGCGGCCGCATGTCCCGCCCGGGCCGGGCCGCGTCGAGCATCGCGTAACCCTGCAGGGCGGACGCGTACACGACCGGGAAATCCAGCTGGTCTTCGCTCGCGCCGAGTTTGTCGAAGAGGTCGAACGTATGGTTGACGACCCAGTCGGGGCGCGCCCCCGGCCGATCGATCTTGTTCACCACGACGATCGGTTTCAGGCCCAGCGCGAGCGCCTTGCGCGTGACGAAGCGCGTTTGCGGCATGGGGCCTTCGACGGCATCGACCAGCAGCAGCACACTGTCGACCATCGACAGCACGCGTTCCACCTCGCCGCCGAAGTCGGCGTGACCGGGCGTATCGACGATGTTGATATGCGTGCCCTGATACTGGATGGCGCAGTTCTTGGCGAGGATCGTGATGCCGCGTTCGCGCTCGAGATCGTTCGAATCCATGACGCGCTCGGCGATGTGCTCGTGCGCGGCGAAGGTGCCGGACTGGCGCAGCAGTTGATCGACGAGAGTCGTCTTGCCGTGGTCGACGTGGGCGATGATCGCGATGTTGCGGAGGGCGCGGGACATGGGAGGCTGCCGGATCAGGAAAAACCGAAAATTATAGCAGGGTCTTGTGATAGATCGTAACGCCGCAGTGCGGGTTCAGGCATTCAGGCGGCACGATCGACTCTGCTGCGGCGGTCGAGCAGTTCCGGCATGGCTTCTTCGAGGCGCACGACCTCGCCGATCTGCGGCGTGGAGTAGCCGGGAAGCTCCGCCACCATGCGGCGGAAGCGCTCGCTCTTGAGATGCTCGAGGAGCGCGACGACATCCGGCCTCTCGGTCGCTGCCTGGCTGCAGATGAAGAGGTAACGCTCCCGCGTGAGCGGGATGAAGTCCAGGCGGAACTGCCGCGCTGCCGGCTCCACGCCGAATCCGGCATCTGCGGCGCCGCTCGCGACGTAGGCGGCGACGGCCGAGTGCGTGAACTCCTCCGTGCGGTATCCGCGGATGGTGCGGGCGTCGATGTTCGCCGCGGCCAGCACCTGGTCGAAGAGGAGTCGCGTGCCGGAGTTCTTCTGGCGGTTGATGAAGACGACATCGGCGCGCGCCAGGTCCTGCACACCCTCAATGCCCTTCGGGTTGCCGCTCGCCACGAACAACCCCAGCGTCCGCGTGACCAAGTGGATGACGCGCTGCTTGCGCGGCCGCAGCCAACGGGTGTACTTGGCGAGCGCAGGGCGGGCGAATTCGCCCTCCGGCACGTGCAGGCCGGCGAGATCGCAATTGCCCTTCTCCAGGGAGAGCAGCGCTTCGACGCTCCCGACGTAGCGCAAGTCGACCTGAAGGCGATCCTGCTCCTTGAGGAGTTCAGGGATGCGCGCGACGGCGAAGCCGTGCGCCGCGTGGATGCGGATGGTGGACGCCGCGGTGTCGAGCAGGCGGTTGATCTCGAGATTGAGTTCGGACGCCACCGAATCGAGCTGCGGGCCGAGCCGTGCGCTGACGCGCTGTTCCGCCCAGAGCAGCCTTTCGCCGAGCGGCGTGAGGAGGGCGCCCTTGCCGCGCTCGAAGTTCACCAGCGGCGCCCCGAAGAAGGCGTGCCAGCCTTCGACCAGGTTCCATGCGTGGCGGTACGAAAGCCCGACCCGCTCGATCGCACCGGACAACTTGCCGGCCTCGTGGATCGCGTTCAAAAGGGCGAAGAGTTCCGGTCCCAGCCGCTGTCCGTCTTCGCTCTCAACAACCCAGGTCGACTTGATGCTCAGACGCTTCATAGGCACTTTTCCGCATATTGAATCCAATCTCCCGAGTTGCTAACGTCCTTTCTCGGCGGGGAGTTCAACATATTATATGCACGGGCCAGCATATGGGTAATTGCCGGGTCTGAACTGCATAAGGGAAAGGAGGAGGGGAATGGATTCACTGGCGTCGCGCTCCGTGGAAGAGGCGGTGGCGCGCTTCAAGGACGTGCCGGGCGGGCTGCTGCCGCTGCTCCACGCGATCCAGGACGAGATCGGCCATGTGCCGCCCGCCGCTGTGCCGAGGATCGCCAGCGCGCTCAACCTGTCGCGTGCCGAAGTGCACGGCGTCGTCTCGTTCTACCACCACTTTCGCGCGCACCCCGCGGGACGTCACGTGCTGCACATGTGCCGCGCGGAAGCCTGTCAGAGCATGGGCGGCGACGCGCTCGCCGCGCAGGCACGCGAACGCCTGGGCATCGACTTCCACGAGACCACGGCGGACGGAAACCTCACCCTCGAACCGGTGTACTGTCTCGGTCATTGCGCCTGTTCGCCTGCGGTATTGCTCGATGGCGTGCCGCAGGGACGCATGACGGCGGAACGGCTCGAAGCGCTGCTCGCCTCGCTGGAGGACGCGCAATGGGCGTGAAGGTATTCGTTCCCTGCGACTCCAGCGCGCTTGCGGTCGGTGCGGATGCCGTCGCCCAGGCCATTAGCACCGAGGCGAAGCGGCGCGGCGTAGACGTGGTCGTGATCCGCAACGGCTCGCGCGGCATGATGTGGCTGGAGCCGCTGGTGGAGGTCGAAACACCGGCGGGACGCCTGGGCTACGGACCGGTCGCGCCCAGCGATGTCGTGTCCCTGTTCGACGGCGGTTTCCTGTCGGGCAAGCCCCATCCGCGCGCCATCGGCAAGGTCGAAGCGCACCCCTTCCTGGCGCGGCAGGAGCGCTTCTGTTTCGCCCGCATCGGCATCATCGATCCGCTTTCCCCCGCCGACTATGAAGCGGGCGGCGGCTGGCGCGGCCTGAAGAGCGTCGTTGCCATGGCGCCGGGCGATGCGGTCGCCACCGTCATCGAGTCCGGGCTGCGCGGGCGCGGCGGTGCTGCGTTTCCGACCGGCATCAAGTGGCGGACCGTGCTCGAGACGCAGGCCGACCAGAAATACGTCGTCTGCAATGCCGACGAAGGCGATTCGGGCACCTTCTCCGATCGCATGACCATGGAAGGCGA
>JAEUMW010000132.1 GCA_016791345.1 Betaproteobacteria bacterium
GCGGGTTCTCGGCGTGCTGCTGCTCTTGTCCGTCAGACGCTGCGACTGTTGCAAGCTGCCGGAACCGGAAATTCACACAAATAAGGGAGGATGTGCCATGGCTCTGGTCATTGGCGTGCCGAAGGAAACGGCAGCGGGCGAAAAGCGCGTTGCCACGGTGCCCGAAGTCGTCGAGAAGTTGCGGAAGCTCGGCTTCTCGGTAGCGGTGGAAAGCGGCGCGGGAGACCCCGCCAATTTCAGCGATGACACGTACCGCGCTGCCGGCGCTGAAGTGGTGGCCGGAGCAGCCGCGCTGTGGGCGAAGGCGGACCTCGTGTTCAAGGTGCGCGCACCGAGCCCCGAGGAAGTCGCCCTGATGCACGAGGGCCAGACCCTGATCAGTTTCATCTGGCCCGCGCAGAATCCCGATCTGATGAAACAGCTCGCGGCGCGCAAGGTCACCGTGCTCGCCATGGACTCGCTGCCGCGCATGCTGAGCCGCGCACAGAAGATGGACGCGCTCACTTCGATGGCCGGCATCAGCGGCTACCGCGCGGTGATCGAGGCCGCCAATGCCTTCGGCCGCTTCTTCAACGGCCAGGTCACCGCCGCCGGCAAGATCCCGCCGGCCAAGGTGTTCATCGCCGGCGCCGGTGTCGCCGGTCTTGCCGCCATCGGCACCGCCGCGAACCTGGGCGCGATCGTGCGCGCCAACGACACGCGCGCCGAGGTCGCCGACCAGGTGGTGTCGCTGGGCGGCGAATTCGTCAAGGTCGATTACGAGGAAGAAGGCTCCGGCGGCGGCGGCTACGCCAAGGTGATGAGCGAGGGCTTCCAGGCCGCGCAGCGCGCCATGTACGCACAGCAAGCCAAGGACGCCGACATCATCATCACCACTGCGCTGATCCCGGGCAAGCCGGCGCCCAAGCTCATCACCGCCGAGATGGTGCAGAGCATGAAGCCGGGCAGCGTGATCGTCGACATGGCGGCCGAGCAGGGTGGCAACTGCGAGCTCACCGTACCCGGCCAGGCCGTGGTGCGGCACGGCGTGACCATCATCGGCTACACCGATCTGGTGAGCCGCCTCGCCAGGCAGTCGTCGACGCTGTACTCGAACAACCTGCTGCGCCTGACCGAGGAACTCTGCAAGACCAAGGACGGCATCATCGACGTCAACATGGAGGACGACGCCATCCGCGGCCTGACGGTGATCAAGGATGGCAGCGTCACCTGGCCACCACCCGCGCCCAAGCTCCCCGCGCCACCACCGGCCGCTGCCAAGCCGGCCGCAGCCAAGGCTGCGCCGTCGCCCGCGCACGGCCACGGTGGCGGCGGTGCGCCGGCATCCGGCAAGAGCACGGCGATCGTGTTTGCCGTCGCCGCCGTGGTGTTCTGGTTCATCGGCGCGCACGCGCCCGCCGCGTTCCTCGCCCACTTCACGGTGTTCGTGCTGGCCTGCTTCATCGGCTACATGGTGATCTGGAACGTGACGCCGGCGCTGCACACCCCGCTCATGAGCGTCACCAACGCGATCTCCAGCATCATCGCCATCGGTGCGCTGGTGCAGGTTGCTCCCCCGATCGCGGCCGACGCCGCCGACCGCCCCGTGGGCTGGATCATCGGGCTCGCGGTAATCAGCATCGCGCTCGTCGCGATCAACATGTTCGGCGGCTTCGCCGTCACCCAGCGCATGCTGGAAATGTTCCGCAAATAGGGGAGAGGCGAACATGTCTGCAAGTCTTGCAACCGTCTCCTACATCGGAGCGACCATTCTCTTCATCCTGAGCCTGGGCGGGCTGTCGCATCCCGAGAGCTCGCGCCGCGGCAATCTGTACGGCATGATCGGCATGACCATCGCCGTGCTGGCGACGCTGCTCGGACCGCAGGTCACGTCAAGCGGCTACGGCTGGATCATCGCTGCGATGGTGGTGGGTGCGACGATCGGGCTGTACGCGGCGCGCGTCGTCAAGATGACCCAGATGCCGGAACTGGTCGCGCTGATGCACAGCCTGGTGGGTCTCGCGGCGGTGCTCGTCGGCTATGCCAACTACATCGATCCGGCGGCGGCCGGGCAGTTCAGCGGAGCCGAGAAGACCATCCACGAGATCGAGATCTACATCGGCATCCTGATCGGCGCAGTGACGTTCTCCGGTTCGATCATCGCCTTCGGCAAGCTCTCGGGCAAGATCAGCGGCAAGCCGATGCTGCTGCCTGCGCGCCATTGGATCAACCTGATCGGTCTGCTGGTGGTCATCTGGTTCGGTTGGAAGTTCGTTAACACGCACGCCGTGGCGGACGGCATGACGCCGCTCATCGTCATGACCGTGATTGCGCTGCTCTTCGGCATCCACATGGTGATGGCGATCGGCGGTGCCGACATGCCCGTGGTCGTGTCGATGCTGAACAGCTACTCCGGGTGGGCGGCCGCGGCCACCGGTTTCATGCTGTCGAACGATCTGCTGATCGTCACCGGCGCGCTGGTTGGGTCCTCGGGTGCGATTCTCTCGTACATCATGTGCCGCGCCATGAACCGCCATTTCGTCGCGGTCATCGCGGGCGGCTTCGGCACCGAGGGCGGCAAGCCGGCCGCAGCCGGCGGCGCACAGCCGGCCGGGGAAGTCGTGTCGGTGAGCGCGACCGAGACTGCCGAACTGCTGCGCGACGCCAAGAACGTCATCATCGTGCCGGGCTACGGCATGGCGGTGGCGCAGGCCCAGCACACAGTGTTCGAGATCACCAAGTACCTGCGCGAGAAAGGGGTGAACGTGCGCTTCGGCATCCATCCCGTCGCCGGCCGGATGCCGGGTCACATGAACGTGCTGCTGGCCGAAGCCAAGGTGCCCTACGACATCGTGCTCGAGATGGACGAGATCAACGAGGACTTCCCGGACACCGATGTCGCCATGGTGATCGGAGCCAACGACATCGTGAACCCGGCGGCGCAGGACGACCCCACCAGCCCCATCGCGGGCATGCCGGTGTTGGAGGTATGGAAGGGGAAGACCTCGGTGGTCATGAAGCGCAGCATGGCCTCCGGCTACGCAGGCGTCGACAATCCGCTCTTCTACAAGGAGAACAACCGCATGCTGTTCGGCGACGCGAAGAAGATGCTGGACGAGGTGCTGACTTCGCTCAAGAGCTGATCGCCCGCGGTTGAGGTACGGTCGAGGGTCGCGGCACGACCTGCCACCCTCGACCCACAAGTCCTTCCTCGCGCCAGCGCACCCCCTGCCGCCGCTGCCTTCACGTACGCGGCGGCTGTCGCCTCCGATGCAGCGGTAGAATGAGCGCTCGCCTGTCGCGCCCCCTGCTTCCGTGATCCGCGTTCTCCCCGATCTCCTGATCAGCCAGATCGCCGCTGGCGAAGTGGTCGAGCGGCCCGCCTCCGCGCTCAAGGAGCTCATCGAGAACAGCCTCGACGCGGGTGCCCGCAGGATCTCCGTGGATCTCGCGGAGGGCGGATCGAAGCTGCTGCGCGTGAGCGACGACGGCGCCGGCATCACACGCGAGGACCTCCCGCTCGCCCTTGCACGCCATGCGACGAGCAAGATCTCCCACCTCACCGACCTCGAACGCGTGACGAGCTTCGGCTTTCGCGGCGAGGCGCTGGCGAGCATCGCGTCGGTGTCGCACGTGCGCGTCGTGAGCCGTCGCGGCGACGACCGTCACGCGTGGCAGATCGAGGCCTCGGGCGGATCGCTCGCGGCACCGGCGCCCGCGGCAGGCGCGCCCGGCACGACGGTGGAAGTGCGTGACCTCTACTTCAATACGCCGGCGCGGCGCAAGTTCCTCCGCACCGCGGCCACCGAGTGCGGGCACTGCGAGGAAGCCTTCCTGCGCGCCGCGCTGGCGCGGCCCGACGTGGCGCTCTCGCTTGTTCACAACGGGCGTGCGAACTGGTCGCTCGCCGCGCAGGACAGTGACGCCCGCGTGCGCGCCGTGCTGGGCGATGAATTCGCCGCCAACGCGCTGCCGGTAGCCGAACGCGCGGGCGTTCTGGCACTCACGGGCTGGATCGCGCTGCCGACCGCGGCCGCCGGGCGCCCTGCGCAATATCTGTTCGTGAACGGGCGCTTCGTGCGCGACAAGGTGATCGGCCACGCGCTGCGCGAGGCGTATGCCGACGTGCTGCACCATGCCAGCGCACCGGGCTACGTCCTGTTCGTGGAAATCGAGCCCGAGCTGGTGGACGTGAATGTGCACCCGACGAAGATCGAGGTGCGCTTTCGCGAAGCACGGGCGGTGCATCAGTTCGTCTTCCACGCATTGCATCGCATGCTCTCGCGGACCACGGCAGGCGCCGCCCCCGCCGCCAGTGCGCCCTTGCCCTCGTTTGCAGCCGCCGGACCTGTCACGACAACCGGCGAACAGGCGCACATCCCTCTCGTGGCGGCGCAACCGCTGGCGCTCTACGAGATGCTGTCCACGCGCGCGCCCGAGCAGCACACCGCGCCGCCGACAGCGGGCAGTGCCCCGCCGCTCGGCTACGCCATTGGCCAGTTGCTCGGCATCTACATCCTGGCGCAGAACGAGGCCGGCCTCGTCATCGTCGACATGCACGCAGCGCACGAGCGCATTCTCTACGAGAAGTTGAAGCGCGCGGTGGACGAGCGAGCGATCGCCCGGCAGGCGCTCATGATGCCGGTCAGCTTCAGCGCGGATCCGCTCGAGGTCGCAACGGTCGAGGAACAGGGCGACGCGCTGCGCTCGCTCGGCTTCGACGTCGCGGTGCTGGGGCCGCGGGAGCTCGCGGTGCGGGAGCTGCCGGCAGCGCTGCGCGACGCCGACGCTGGGGCGCTCGCGCGCGAACTCATTCGCGAGGTGCGGCAGTTCGGCGGCACGCGCGTGGCGGAAGAGCGCCGCAACGAGCTCCTCGCGACGATGGCGTGTCACGGCGCCGTGCGCGCGAACCGCAGCCTAACGCTGCCCGAGATGAACGCCCTCCTGCGCGAGATGGAGGCGACCGAGCGCTCCGCGCAGTGCAATCACGGCCGTCCCACCTGGCGGCAGATCACCCTCGCCGAACTGGACCGGTTGTTCCTGAGAGGAAGGTGAGGTGAAGGGTGAATGTCTTGTCCGATACCGCCTGATCAAATCGCTACACCCCGGCGTGACCGTCCTCGACCCGAAGCAGAAGCTCACGATTGCCGAAAGCGGACGCAGGGAGTCAAAGAAGTAGACGTTTAACGCAAAGCTAACCGGCGCGCGCCTTTGCACGCGTCCGCGTTGAGCGACGTGTTATGCGTGACGTCTTCTTGGTTAGTTCCAAGAGTCCCGCCAAGGCATCGTTCACCGCGCGCGAGGTTGGGAACGCCTTGGCAATCGACGGCTCGAGCAGCGCGACGGATGTGCCTTTCGCCACCTCAGCGTAGAACTTTCCACGTTCAAGCTTCGCAAAATCCGTCCGCTTGTACTCGCGCCTCATCTCGTCTTTAGCCTTCTTCATAAATCTTCCTTTCACCTCGCGTCACGCGACGCGCACTGATGATTCGAATTGTTCCAGGCCGGTATGTGTGGCAGACGGCAAGCAACCGGCCGAGCCGTGAGTGACCGAACGTAATATACCGCTCTTCGGCGACAGAATGGTCCGGGTCAGGACCTGACACGGCGTGCGCGTCGAGGAAAACGGTGGCCGCTTCATCGAATGAGACTCTGTGCTTCCGGAAGTTGCTGTGCGCTTTCTTCGAATCCCAGTCGAAGTTCATTGATAGTAGGCACCAGACTCGTCACGCATAACTGCTTGTTATACGGCAACCTGCGACAACTCTCTGGATGAGTACGAAAATACTTCGAATACATCGTAGAAGATTGCGGCAAACGCAAAGGCATCCTCGCTCGGCTCGTAACGAAGGCGGTACTTAAATACGTCAGGGTTGTCGCCGAGCACCGCTTGCGACCCGAGCACGCGGCGCGTCATGGCCACTGCTTGCTCCGTGGGTAAGTGCGGAACGATCGCATCGTTGGCCACGCCAGAATAGAAGTTTGGAGAAGTGATCGCGATCGGAAAGACCCACTTTGTTCCGTAGGTATGAAAGAAGAGCGCTCTAGCCAAATGATCTACGCATGCGTCGAAGCGCGTGCGATCAATCCGACTCGCGTGCTGAGTACGGCCGGCAAGCGTGCCATGATCTTCAAAGAACGAGCGATAAGCGTGCGGCGTCCTTCGGACGGCGCGGATGAACTTTCCGAAGAACTGAACTCGACCTATCTCGCTGTGTTGGGCCGCGGTCATCACGATGACTGCACGGAAGAACTCGTCGTCCTTCGATTTCCGCGAATTGTGGTCATCGCACGCAGGAACTGTCACTAGATTCTTGCGTAGGTCTATCCCGACGTCGTCGACCGATGGAAAGAAGCACGACGGCGGGGCGTGTTCCCGCGACGTCGCGATCGCGTTGCACATGTAGCATGTTTCCCGCTGACTCATGGTCTTCTTGCCGTATAACGTTCGAGCTGAGGCGACCCCACGAGGCGTGCCAGCCTTGGGCCGCGCAGGGTAGTCGCAGGCTCCATTTTCCTG
>JAEUMW010000133.1 GCA_016791345.1 Betaproteobacteria bacterium
TCGGGGTTGTCCGCTGCTTATCACCTGGCGCGCCTCGGTCACCGTGTCACCATCCACGAAGCCGGGCCGCTGTCGGGCGGCATGATGCGTTTCGGCATCCCGAAATACCGCCTGCCGCGGGACGTGCTGGAAGCCGAAGTCCAGCGCATTCTCGATCTCGGTGTCACGCTCAAGCTCAACACCAAGGTCGAGAACATCGAGAAGACGATGAAGGAAGGCGGTTTCGACGCCGCGTTCCTCGCCGTCGGCGCGCACATCGCGAAGCGCGCCTATATCCCGGCGGGTGAGGCTGCGAAATTGCTCGATGCGATGCAGGTGCTGCGCAGCATGGAGGGCGAGGAGAAGCCGATGCTCGGGCGCCGCGTGGTGGTCTACGGCGGCGGCAACACTGCGCTCGACGTGGCGCGTACCGCGAAGCGACTCGGCGCCGAGGAGGCCATCATCGTCTACCGCCGCACCCGCGAGAGGATGCCTGCGCACGACTTCGAGGTCGAGGAGGCGCTGCAGGAAGGCATCATGATCAAGTGGCTGTCGACCATCAAGAACATGTCAGACGAGGGCACGCTCACCGTCGAGCGCATGGAACTCGACGCGAAGGGCTTCCCGCAGCCGACCGGTCAGATGGAGACGCTGGAAGCCGACTCGCTGGTACTGGCACTCGGACAGGACGTCGACCTGTCTCTCCTGAACGGCGTGCCGGGTCTGGAAATCAAGGACGGCGTGGTGCAGGTCTCGAAGAACATGATGACCGGCCGTGCCGGCATCTTCGCCGGCGGCGACATGGTGCCGTCCGAGCGCACCGTCACGGTCGCCATCGGTCACGGCAAGAAGGCAGCACGCAACATCGACGCATGGCTGCGCGGCACTGCCTACGAGCCTGCTCCGAAGCACGAGATCGCCACCTTCGACAAGCTCAACCCGTGGTACTACGACGATGCGCCGAAGACGGTGCAGCCGACGCTCGACATGATCCGCCGGCAGTCCACCTTCGACGAAGTGGTCGGCGGGCTCGACGAAAGCAACGCGCTCTTCGAGGCGCGCCGGTGTCTCTCGTGCGGCAACTGCTTCGAGTGCGACAACTGCTACGGCGTGTGCCCCGATAACGCCGTCATCAAGCTCGGTCCCGGCAATCGGTTCAAGTTCAACCTGGACTACTGCAAGGGTTGCGGCATCTGCGTGTCGGAGTGCCCCTGCGGTGCCATCACGATGATCCCCGAGTCGATCTGACGGCATTCGCGGTGTCGCGGAACTCCCACCGGGAGTTTCCGCGGCGCCCGCGCCTTTCCAGGTTGCCCGGCTGCCGCCGAACGTTGCGGCGCTGCCGCGGTCCATAGGGCGTCACCCACCCAGGAAAATTTCCCGATGCGTGCACGCGCCGTCGCCCTGCTCCTTCTCGCCGCCTCCGGGCTCGCCGGTGCGGCCGAACGCCCTGAAGACGAGACGCTTTTCCTCTACAACGTTGCCGTCTTCGAATTCAACGGCAAGCCCCCCGCAGTCCCCTGGAAAGATCTCGGCCAGCCGCAGTCGCTGGCGGAATCCGTGCACAAGAAGACGGCGAAGGGCTCGATCGATACCCATTCAGTGCGCAAGCTGGATATCCGCGGCACCGCAAAGCACCTGCAGACATCGGGTGGCGCGACCCTGGTTGCCAACGTCCCCGCGCGCCCCGGCGACGTGGTACGCGCGCCCTGCGGCTTCGGCACCAATGTCGAAGTCGATTTCGCGCAGGCCGCCGTCATCGCCGGACCGCCGACCGCGCTGCTCGTGAAGGTGCTGGAGATCGACGCCGATGTCCCCGACGGCGCGGAATTCGTCGGCGCCCTTTCCGGCGCCGGCAGCAGGCCGGTCGACCAGGCCACGGTCAAGTTCCCCACCATCGAAGGGGACACCATCGTGATTCAGGTCAATCGGCAGCAAAAGGGCAAGGATCCGCGCGGCTGCTTCGTCTTCATCACGCCCTGACGCATCGAGCAATCGAGGGCGACCGCGGTCACTCGCTTCCGCGGCGCTGAAACCGGGGTGGGCGATAGTCGCGCGTGCGGCTCGCCCGTTACAATTTTCTTCCATGCACCATGGCCTGCAACGCGTGCTGGACGAGATCGCCGCCAGTGCTCCGGACTGCGATCCGCACTGTCTCGCCGATCTCGCCGAGGCCATGCGGCCACGCGATGCGACCGATGGGGCCACCGCGCTCGGCAACCTGCGCTCACTCACGCTGCTGCTCACGGAAAGACGCGATTACGCCGACGCGTTGCGCGGCTACCTGCTGCATCTGATCGCGACGCGGCGGCCCGTCCACCTCTTCGCCAACACCGGCACGCCGACGCAGGAAGGCTTCGGACGCGAGCTCCTGCAGAAGCTCGCCTATCGGGTCCTGCCGCCCGCGCTCGACCTGGGCTCGTTCGAGGACATCCTGAGCCTGGCCTTCCGGGAAAGCGATGACTGGCGCTGGCTTGGTTCGCTGCTGCTCGACGCGTGCGAAGACCTTCTCGCCGCACTCGGTCCAGGCGGGCCGGACGACGCCGAACATCAGACGTCCATCACGCTGGCGATCCTGGAAGCGATCCAGGTGCTGTCGTACCGCGTCGCCGCGATCGGACTCGACCCCGAGTTCGTGCGCAACGAGCCCGCGCTCGAAGAGCACGAGTCACCGTTCGTGGGGCAGCAGATCGAGGCGCGGCGCTACATCGTCGACTACCGCAAGTGGCTGGTCGACCGCGCGCGATCGCTCGACGACGACCGCCACCTCGACGTCCTGCTCGATCAGTGCGAGAACACGCTGGAGCGCATTCGCAGCACGGCCCAGCGCTACGGTACGAGCGTCCGGCTCACCTATTTCTGGCTGATCCAGCGCGAGTATCTGGAGCGCATGCGCACTCTGTTGCGCCTCGTCGACCCGGTGCCGGCGGAAGACTTCGGCCACCGCGTGGTGAGCTTCGCGCTCGACCTCGTAGGCCGCAACCAGCGCAAGCACAGCCTGCGCGACTTCGTCGGCCGCAACACGCGACTGCTGGCGTTGCGCGTGACCGAAAACGCCGGCAAGACCGGCGAGCACTACGTCGCGAACGATCGTTCCGAATACCGTGCGATGCTCGCTTCGGCGATGGGCGCGGGTCTCATCGTCGCCGTCATGGCGCTCTTCAAGATCGGCATCCTGACGCCGCACCTGCCGCCGCTGATCGAAACCATGAGCGTGTGCATGAACTACGCATGCGGCTTCATGCTGATCCATGTGCTGCACTTCACGCTGGCGACCAAGCAGCCGGCGATGACGGCGAACCTCATCGCGCGCACGCTCTCCGCGGCGCCCGACTCGCGCCGCGCGCTCGACGATCTCGCGGAGCTCGCGTTGAAGGTGGCGCGCACGCAGATGATCGCAATCGTCGGCAACGTCGTTCTCGCCTTCCCCGTCGCCTGGCTCATCGCCGGGAGCATCCGGTGGGCGAGCGGCAAGGCGATTGCGTCACCGGAGAAAGCGGTGACTCTCCTGCACGACCTCGATCCCGTCGCGAGCCCCGCGCTCTTCTACGCCGCCATTGCCGGCATATGGCTCTTCGCCTCCGGTCTCATCTCCGGCTACTACGACAATGCCGCGGTCTACAACCGCATTCCGCAGCGCATCCGCCAGTTGCGGCTTCCCGCGCGGATGCTCGGTCAGGCGCGCCTCGACCGGTTCGCGCTCTATGCGGAACAGAATCTCGGTGCGCTCGCCGGCAACTTCTTCTTCGGCGTGCTCCTCGGTATGACGTCGTTCATCGGCTTCCTGACCGGCCTGCCGCTCGACATCCGGCACGTCACCTTCGCGGCCGCCAATTTCGCGTACGGTCTCGCCGGCCTCGACCACGGAGTGCCCTGGTCGACGATCGCCTGGTGCGTCGCCGGCATCGCCGGCATCGGCGTCCTCAACCTCGCGGTGAGCTTCAGCCTTGCGATCTATGTCGCGATGCGCTCGCGACGCGCCACCTGGCGCAACTGGGGCGAACTCATACGCCGCCTGCTGCGACTTCTGCGTGAGCGGCCCGGCGAGTTCTTCCTGCCGCCGAGGGATGCCTAAGCCGGCGCGACCACAAGCGGCACCAGCATCTCGTCCGCCGTCGCCCCGCCGTGCACGCCGATCTGCACGTGCGGCCGCTCGCCGAGCGCGAGATCCGTGAGCGTCCAGTTGTCACGGGCGAGAAGCACGTAGTGACCGACCCGCTCGGCGAGCCGCGGGTGTGGCGCACCGGGCCCGAACCAGCCCTCCTCGATCAGATCGCGACTGCGCACGAGCGTGAAGCCCGCGGCGAGCCGGGTGGCGGCGTAGTGCTCGAAATCGCGCACGTGTTCCGGATCGACGTAGCAATACGCCACGCGCGGTTCACCGCAGAGAGGCAGTGTCAGCATCGCCGCAAGCTCGGGGTGATCCTGCAGGGCGACGCGCGTCTCTGGCGTGGTGTCGACGAAGCCGTGATCCGCGGTCAAGACGAGCGTCGTGTCGGTGCCACGCAGCGCGCGCACCAGCGAATCGAACGCGCCGTCGATGCGCGCCAGCTCTGCCTGCACCTCATCGCTGCCGATGCCGTGAACATGCGCCAGCGAATCGAGCTCCGGGTAATAGGCGTAGACGAACTTGCGCGCGGGCATGACGGCGGCTGCGAGCACACGCTCGGCGAGTTCGTCGAGGGTGCGATATCCGACGCGCTCCGCACGGCCGCTCGCCGCGGCGTTGAAATCCGTGTGCACGATGCGCTCCGGTGCGATCACCCAGGAGCGGTCGGTAAGCCGGTCGTAGAGCGGTGACAGTCCGAGCAGGAGCTGCGGCGTGACGCCCCCCTCGCGCAGCGATCGACCGCCGCAGCGCGGCCGAAAGGGCAGCACGGCGGCCACCGTGCCGATCTCGCGAAACAGCATGTGCCAGCCGGTGAGACCGTGCTGCTGCGGCGCCAGCGCGGTGAGGAACGTGGGAATGGCAGCCGCCGTGGTCGACGGGAACACGGACGTCATCCGCCCGCGAAGGTGCTCGCGGATGCACGGCGCGGCGGACGAGCGCAGGACGTGCCGGAAGCCGAGACCGTCGATCACGAGGAGGACGAGGGTACGCGGTCTGGCAAGCACTTCCGCGTCGAGCCCTTCGAGCAGCGGGTAAGTGCTGCGTCCGCCCCCGCGCGCCGCCATCACGCTTGCCATCAGATTGACGATGCCGCCGCCCGAGTAGTCCGGCCGCACCCACTGCTCGCTCGTCACGGCTGGCGCGCTCATGCGGAGTGCATCTGCGTCGGCGTCTCGCCCGGCGCAAGCCGCTCGGCGAGATGACGCGGCACCGGCAGCGCATCACCGTCGAGATGACTCGCGAGAAGCTCGCCGAGCAGGGCGGACCACGTGAGCCCGCGTGCGCCCAGGCCCACGCACACGAAGTGCCCCACCCCTTCGTCACCGTCGAGCGCACCCACGCGCGGCAGGTGATCCGGCGTCACCGCGCGCACGCCGACCCAGCCGGCGAGGCTTGCCGCGTCACAGGGCGCGGCGAATCCCGGCAGCATCCGTTCGAGCCGTTCGAGATTGCGCGCGTGGTCCGCGCCGCGCAAGTCCGTGCCGCAATCGTCTTCGTCGAAGCTCGCGCCGATGCAATGCATGCCGTCGAGAGCGGGGACCACGTAACCGTCGCCGCAAACCGCTGCCCGCAGCCCGCCGTCCTGCCGTGCGGGCAACCGGGTGATCTGCCCGCGCACTGCCCGCAGCCGCAATGCACCCGCCGCAGCAAAGCGCGGCGCATCGCGTGCATTGGCGAGCACGACTGCCGGCGCTTCGGCGATTACCGATCCACCGACGTCCAGCACACGCCAGCCTTCCTTCACCCGGTCGAGACCGATCGCTTCGCGCGCGAACACCCGCCGCACGCTATCGCCGCAGCGCGCCAGTCGCGCTTCGCAGACACTGGCTGCCGAAGCCCAGCCGGCCGCCTCGAACCAGAATCCCGCACCGCCGGTGTGCGCACCCACCAGCGCACTCCCCTCCTCGCGACTCACCCGCCGCGCCACACCCTCGGGCGCACCGATCTGCTCACTTG
>JAEUMW010000134.1 GCA_016791345.1 Betaproteobacteria bacterium
CGCACTCGATCATCCGAAAGCCAGCGGCTTCTCCTTCAGCCCCGACGCGCTGCGCGAGATCGCGGCGGACGTGCTCGCACACGCGCGACGCCTGGGCGCTTCCGCGGCCGAGACCGAGGCGACGGAGGGGATCGGACAGACCGTCACGGTGCGCCGCGGCGAGGTGGAGACGATCGAGTACAACCGCGACAAGGGCGTGGGCGTGACCGTGTATCTCGGTCACAAGCGCGGTCACGCGAGCAGCACGGATTTTTCGCGCGAGGCGCTCCTGCGCACGGTCGAGGCGGCGATGGCGATTGCCCGCTACACCGGCTCCGACGAGTGCGCAGGCCTGGCAGATGCCGATCTGCTGGCAAGCGATTTCCCCGACCTCGATCTCCATCATCCGTGGCATCTCTCCGTGGAAGAAGGTATCGAGCTCGCGCGCTCGTGCGAGGCCGCGGCCTTGGCCGTCGATCCGCGCCTCACCAACTCCGAGGGCGCGAGCGTTGCCACGCACCAGTACCAGTTCGCCTACGCGAACTCCCATGGTTTCATCGGCGGCTACCCGACCTCTCAGCACTCGATCTTCTGCGCGGTGATCGGTGAGGGCAGCGATGGCATGCAGCGCGACGACTGGTACGCGGTCGCCCGCGATTCACGCGACCTCGATGATCCGGTTGCCGTGGGGCAGAAGGCGGGGCAACGCTGCGCTGCTCGCCTCGGCGCACGGCGCATTCCCACCACCCTGGTGCCGGTGCTGTTCGAGGCGCCGATCGCCGCGTCGCTCATCGGGCACTTCGTCGGAGCGGTGAGCGGCGGCAGCCTCTACCGCAAGTCGTCGTTCCTCCTCGACAGCGCGGGCAAAGAGGTGTTTGCGCCGATCGTCCAGTTGCACGAGCGGCCGTTCCTCAAGAAGGGTCTGCGCAGCGCGGCGTTCGACGACGAAGGCGTGGCCACGCACGATCGCGAAGTCGTGAGCAACGGCGTGGTGGGCGGCTACTTTCTCGGCAGCTACAGCGCCCGCAAGCTCGGGCTGCAGTCCACCGGCAATGCCGGCGGCAATCACAATCTGATCCTCGACAGCACCGGCGAGGACTTTCCGACGCTGCTCACCAGGCTCGGCACCGGTCTGCTCGTCACCGATCTGCTCGGCCACGGCGTCAACAGCGTGACCGGAGACTATTCGCGCGGCGCGGCTGGGTTCTGGGTCGAGAACGGCGAGATCGCCTATCCGGTGCAGGAGATCACGGTTGCCGGCAATCTCAAGGAGATGTTTCGCGGCATCGTCGCCATCGGCAACGACGTCGTGATCCGCGGTGCACGGCAGTGCGGATCGATCCTCGTCGAGCGCATGACCGTGGCGGGCGAGTAGACGCTCTGTCGTCGGCCCATCAGTGGTGCAGATTGAGGCCGACCTTGGCGACGCGTCCGGCCTTGATTTCCATGGCGACGAGTTCGAGGCGCCCGAGCCGCAGACGGTCTCCGACCACCGGGCGGTGCGCGAAGCGCCGGTCCAGCAGATCGGCAGCGGTCATCGTCTCCATGGCGGGAGGCAGTTCGATGCCGTACACCTCGGCGAGATCCGTCAGCCGGGCATCGCCGTTCAGGACGAATTCGCCGAAGAATTCGTGCTCTTCCAGCCGGGCCGGTGCTTGGGTGCCGGTGAGCACCCGCCCCAGCGTGTCGAGTGCGTCCCGCTCTGAGAGCATGTACACGTAATCGCCTGCCTGCAGGGGCGCTTCCAGGGCGAGGCGGGTGAGCCGTCCGCCCCGCACGATGCCCGCGATCTGCGACTCTTCCGGCAGGGCGAGCTCCGACAGCGGAAGTCCGAGGGCCGGTGAACCCGGCTTCAGGCTGTAACCGGAGAGCTCCAGATTGAATCGCCCGGCGACGTCGAGATCGACCTTCTGCGCCGGCTCCGGCGTCGGTGGCACCTCCAGCTGCAGCCACTTGGCGACGAGCCCGATGGTCCAGCCCTGGACCATCAGCGACACGAGGACGACGACGAAAGCGACGTGAAAGAAGAGCCCCGCCTGCGCCACTCCGGCAAGCAGCGGAAACGTGGCGAGAATGATCGGCACGGCACCGCGCAGGCCGACCCAGGAGATGAACACCTGCTCACGCCAGGGAAAGTGAAACGGCGCGAGTGAAGCGAGGACCGCGAGCGGCCGCGCGATGAAGATCAGAAACAGCGCGATGGCGAGCGAGGGCACTGCGACGGACGCCAGTCCCGCCGGGTCGGCCAGCAGCCCCAGCATCAGGAACATGCCGATCTGGGAGAGCCAGGCGAGACCGTCGTGCACGCGCAGGATGTTCTCCTGGCCCTGCACCTGCCGGTTGCCGATCACCACTCCGGCGAGATAGATGGCGAGAAAGCCGCTGCCGTCGGCCAGCGCCACCGCGCCGAAGATGAAGACGCCGCCGCCCGCTGCGAGCAGTGGATACAGCGCCGGCGGCAGCGTCAGCCGGTTGAGCAGCCAGGCCAGCGCCTGCCCGCCCGCCCAGCCGGCGCAGGCGCCGATCCCCATCTGCAGGACGAAGGTCTCGATGATGTGCCAGTCGAGTTCGGTGCGACCCGATGCAAGCAGCTCGACCAGGGCGATCGTCAGGAAGACCGCCATCGGATCGTTGCTGCCCGACTCGATTTCCAGCGTCGCACTGACCCGCTGCTTGAGCGCGATGCCGTGCGCATGGAGCAGCGAGAACACCGCGGCAGCATCGGTCGAGGCGACGATCGCCCCGATGAGCAGCCCCTGCATCCATTGAATGCCCAGTACCCATGCCGCGAACGCGCCGAGCAGCGCGCCGGTGATGACCACACCGACGGTGGCGAGCGAGAGCGCCGGACGCAAGCCGACGCGGAAGAGTTCCGCTCGCGTGCGCAGGCCGCCGTCGAAGAGAATGACGGCGAGTGCCAGGCTGCCCGCCAGGTTGGCCAGCCGGAAGTCGTCGAAATCGACGCCGCCTGGACCGTCCTCGCCGGCCAGCATGCCGATCACGAGGAAGACGAGCAGGAGCGGGGCGCCCACCCGCGCCGAGAAGGCGCTGGCGATGATGGCGATGAGGAGCAGCGCAGCGCCGAAGAAGATGATGTGGTTGGCGGAGCTCAAGGCAAAGTTGCGGCGGTGGCGCAGCGGCGCGGCGAACGCGCCTGTATGTGTCGGAGATATCCCTGCAATTCTTGCGGGATAGGCGCCGATGGACAAGCGAAAGTTCAGCCATCCGGTGCATCGGGTGCGGCGGCGCGCAGTGTGCCGCGTGCGGCGGCGCCTCGGGCGGATGCTAGAATTCGGCCAAGATCCGCCGAGCGAAAGGAGACTGCGATGTTCACCGCCAAGCACACCATCGAAGGCTTCGATCCCGAACTGTGGGGATCGCTGCAGGCGGAGTTGAGGCGGCAGGAGGACCACATCGAGCTGATCGCCTCGGAGAACTACGCGAGCCCGCGGGTGCTGGAGGCGCAGGGCTCGGTGCTCACCAACAAGTACGCCGAAGGCTACCCGGGCAAGCGCTACTACGGCGGCTGCGAGTACGTGGACATCGCCGAGCAACTGGCCATCGACCGGGTGAAGGCGCTGTTCGGGGCCGGTTTTGCCAACGTCCAGCCGCACTCCGGCAGCCAGGCCAACGCCGGGGTGTACATGGCGATGCTTAGCCCCGGCGATACCATTCTGGGGATGAGTCTGGCGCACGGCGGGCACTTGACCCACGGGGCGAGCGTCAACTTCTCCGGCAAGCTCTACAAGAGTGTCGCCTATGGCCTGCATCCCGAGACCGAGGCGATCGACTACGACCAGGTCGAGAAACTGGCCCACGAGCACCGGCCGAAGATGATCGTGGCCGGCGCCAGCGCCTACGCTCTGGTGATCGACTGGAAGCGCTTCCGGCAGATTGCCGATGCCGTCGGGGCGTATCTCATGGTGGACATGGCGCACTACGCCGGGCT
>JAEUMW010000135.1 GCA_016791345.1 Betaproteobacteria bacterium
CGTGACGAGAAAGCGCAGCAGCGATGTGAGGTCGGCCGCTTCCAGCGTCAGCAACAGCCCGCCCTGGCGCGGCGTGAGATAGGGAATGCGGGCGGCACGCAGCCGCTGCTCGTACACCGTGAGATGCGTGCGGCCGCGCACCAGCAGCAGGATGTCTGCATAGCCCGCTGGGCGCTCCCGCAGCGTCGCGTCGTCGCGAATCCTCCAGCGCCCGACGATGTCGCGAATGCCCGCCACGAGCTGGACCGCTTCGGCCTCGCGCGCGCCCTCCGGCTCTTCGCGGCGCGGCGTGCGCAGCGGATCGCGCGGTACGGTTGCCGTGAGCGCCGCTGGCGCGCTCTGCGTGGCGCGCGCCAACGGCAACACCTGGACACGCCCCGGCAAGTCCTGGTGGTGCGTCTCGTGCGGAGCAAAGCCAGGCTCGTCGCGGAACACGCGATTGACCGCTTCGATCACCGGGCGGGCGCTGCGTCGTGACTCGTTCAGGGCGACCGCGCTGCCACCGAGAGCGTCCTCGACGTGGCGCGTGCCGAGCTCGAACAGGCGCGCCTCGGCCCCGCGGAAGCGATAGATCGACTGCTTCGGATCACCGACCAGAAACACCGTCGGCGCGCGATCGACGGCGGCGGAGGCATCGAGCCACGCGCGCAGGATCTGCCACTGCAGCGGGTTGGTGTCCTGGAACTCGTCGACCAGCACGTGACGGTAGCGCGCGTCCAGCTTGTACTGCATGTATTCCGCATGATCGGAGCGGGACAGCAGCCGCCACGCGCGCCACTCGATGTCGATGAAGTCCATCGCCTCGCGCTGGCGCTTCAGGCGCTGGTAGATGTCGATGAGGCGGACGGCACACGGCAGCGCCGCCGCGTGCAGGCGCCACACCTGCTGTTCCGTGTGTGCACCGCTCGCCGCTGCGAGTCGCTCGCACACGTGCCTCCAGGCGGCCTCCGCGCCGAATTTCGTGCAAGCCTTCGTGCAGACCTTGCGCGGCTCGTGCTCCTGCGTCAGGAGACTCGTTTCGAGCGCCGCGAACTGGGCTGCCACCACGGGCTGCGCGAGCGCCGCGTCGATCGCGTCGGCCAAGGCATGCGCTGCGTCAGAGCCGCGCCGAAGCGCGGCGCTCGTTGTGTGCAAGGCATCGAGAAAGCGCGCGTCCGCCATGACGTCGGCGATCGGGTCCGCATCGGGATCGACGCCGAGCTGGCGTTTCAAGTCGGCGAGCGCGAACGCGATCGGATCCTCGTGGCCCGCGGTGTAGGCCCACCAGCGTGCGCGCTCGTGCAGCAGACGGTTGAGCAGTCGACGTACCGTGTGAAGATCGTAATGCTCGATCAGACGGCGGAAGCCGGCGGCGAGCGCACTGGCTTCGTCGCGGCGCAGACCTTGCGCAAACTCGTCCCACGCATCGCGTACGAGATCGGACGTATGCTCGATCAGCGTCGTGTTGCCGGGCGCGCCCTCCGCCAGCGGCGAGCGCTTCAGGACTTCCAGGAACCAGCCGTGGAAGGTGCTCACGGTGACGCCGGGCTGCGCAGTGAGGAAGCGTTCGAACAGGCCGCGCGCCGGCTGCAGCAGGTCATCCACTTCGCCGTCCGGAACGGAGCGCGCGGCAAGAAACTCCCGCACCTCGTCATCCGGTCGCAGCGCCAGCACGCGCAGCCCGTCGCGAAGGCGACTCTCCATTTCCTGAGCGGCCTTGCGCGTGAAGGTGATGGCGAGGATCTCGGACGGCGCCGCGCCGGCCAGCAGCAGACGCAGAATGCGTGAAACGAGGAGCCAGGTCTTGCCCGATCCCGCGCAGGCTTCCACGGCCACGTGGCGCGACGGGTCGAGCGCGATCCGGTTCAGTTCCTCGCGCTTCATGTCCAGTGGTCGCGGCGACAAAGCGCGCGCATCTCGCACCAGCGGCAGGTCGAGAGATCGCCGTGCGCGGGGAGCCGTGCACCGCCGACGAGCCCGGAAAACGCGCGCACCATGCGCTGGCGATCATCCGCGGCGAGCACGGCGGGATCGCCCTCCGGCGGCACCGCCGCCACCTTGCCCTTGTCCAGGCTCACGTAGGCAGCGTCCGCGACACCCTCCTGCAGCAGCGCGTACGCAGCAAGCTGCACGTCCTCGCCCGCATCCCGCACCTTGCGCCGCAGGACCTCGACGCTCTGCGTCTTGTAATCCAGGACGGCGCATTCCAGGCCCTCGGCCGTCGCGCGCTGGTCGATGCGGTCGAGGCGGCCACGCAGCGTCACGCTGCCGCCGCCGGCGAGCGTGAGCACGACCTGTCGTGTCTGCTCTCCCGCTGCGAACTGCCAGCCGTCCGCTTCGCGCGCCGCCTGCCAGTCGAGATAGGCCGGAATCAGCACCCGCCAGCGCGTGAGCCAGCCCACTGCGAGATAGTTGCGCGCGAGAAGCGGGGCGAAGACCTCGTCGCTGATGGCGGCAAGCTCCTGCGCGAGCTCGCCGCGATCGGCCGTCGAGACGCGCGCGTGCCGCCCGTGGAAGCGCTGCAGGACAGCGTGCACCAGTTCGCCGTAATCGCGCTTCTCGATCTCCTCGCGCACCTCGTCGAGCTCGTTCAACTTCAGCAGGTGGCGAGCGTAGAACTGATAGGGGCACGCGACGAGACTTGCCCACGCGCTGACCGACACCTGAGGCGGCACGAGGTCGGCTGCCGCCGGTGCCGGCGGGCCGGCAACCTCGGGCAGGGCACTGTCCTGCGTCGCGCCTGCGACCCGCGCCGCGGGCAGGATGCTGGACGGCGCAGTCCGCAGGCCGTGCCCGAAGGCCAGCTCGCTGAACGCTTCGAGGCGCGCGAAATACGGACTCACGAGGTTCGGCTCATCGTCGACCTGCGCCTGCCAGGTGACGAAGACTTCGGGTGTCGCGGCGACGAGCGCGAGCAATTGACGGCGCACGTCTTCGAGCTCGTCTTCGCGCGTCGGCAAACCGAGCTCGCGACGCACGGACTGGTTGAAGAACAGCGTCGCACCCGCGCCCGCAGGAAACTGCCGCGCGTCGCACCCAAGCAGGATGACACCGTCGAACTCCCGCAACGCCGTCGCCGCGAGATGCGTGAACAGCACCGGACTCGTCACGTCCCGATCGCGGAACGTCGCGCGTTCGAGTTCGCCATCGAGCCAGCGGCGCCACGCCCCGAAGTCGAACCGCGGCCCGCTGTCCTTGAGCTCACGTGCCATGCGCGCGAGCAGGTCGAGCAACTGTTGCCCGGCGGCATCGCGCGCGAGCGCCTGCGCGACGCCGAGCACGTCGAGCGCCTGATTCAATCGCTCGAGCCAGCCGCCGACGGTGGCATGGCGTCGCGCGAACATGCGCAGCGCGCCGCCCTGCAGGCATTCGAGCGCTGCGCGCGCGTGCCCCGCTTCGTCGCCACCCGCGGCGGCCTCGATGAAATTGCCGAGGCCGGAGATCACGCCTTCGCGGCGGATGATTCTCTCCACGTTGTAGGCCGCGCTGCGGCGCGCGTCCACGCTCCACTGTCCGAAAAGAAACGGCGACTTCAGCAGGTCGACGAGATCGCGGTGGTGGAAGTCGCTGCCGAGGCAGTCGAGAAACCGCATGATGACGGTGGCCGCCGCCACGGTGGAAAGCGCCCACCCGGCTTCGTCCTGGACCAGCACGCCGGCACGCTCGAGCAGCGCGCGCAGCCGCCGCGCGACGAGGCGATCGTGAACCACGACGGCGATGCGTTCCTTTCCGGCGAGAAGCCAACTGCGGATGCGCACGTCCGCCGCCTGGGCTTCCTCTTCGAAGCTGGAGGCGCCGAAGAGCGCAATGCGCTCGCGCAGCGGATCTGCGCTGGCCGCAGCAAGCGCGCGCTCGCGCAGGCTCCGCCCCTCCGCGCCCCGCGCCGGCCACGCCGCCGCGAGCACCTGCACGACGGGGTCCGCGCCGGCGACCGCAGGGCCGCCGGAGATGACGAGCACGGGCTGGCGCATGTCATACGCCGCCAGGAATTCGGCCTCGGCCGCACTGAGGCGGTCGAGGCCGACCGCCACCAGCGGCGCCGCGGCGGATGCAGCGAGCTTCGCGAGTTGCAGGTGATGGCGCGTGACGGCGTCGATCACCTCCTCACCGTCGCCCGTCATCGCGCGCCATGACTCGTGCACCAGCCGCGCTTCCATCTCCATCGGCGCGCCCGCCCGCTGCCGGTAGGCGAGTTCCAGCCGCGCGGTGAAGTCGTCGACCGTGGTCGGCAGCACGGCGTGATGCCGTGTCAGATCGTCCGCGAGCTGGCGCAACTCGGCGGCCACCGCCCACAGGTCCGCGTCATCGAACCAGCCGCGGCCGCGGAGCTGAGCGACGAGCGCCAGTTCACGCGCGCTGTCGGTCCAGAGCGGCCGCGACACGGGGACCGATGCCGCCCAGTCGGCCAGCGTGGTCAGGCGCGGCAGCCGCAGCACCGGCGCGCTCGTAGCCTCGACCAGGGCATGCGCGAAGGCCGGCGCCGCCGCACGCGTCGGCAGCAGCACGACCATCCGGGAAAAATCGGCGTCGAGGAAACCGTAACGCTCGACGAGTTGCCCAGCGGCATTGCGCAGGAGCCGCGGCAGCGGCAGGGTCAGGTGTTCCAGATGCGGGGCGGTACGCTCGGTCGAGCGGAGTTCAGCTGTTCGGTGACGTGGTGAGCAGCATCAACGACCGGCATTCGCCAGCGATGCAATCGGGGAACGTGCGACCTGGACGCATTCCATGAATACCACTACTTCTCCAGCAGTTCGCGCTTGTCCTTGACCTTGCCCCATCCGGAGGCGTCCGCACGCGAGCCGCGGAGCAGGTGCCCTCGGGGTACGACCGGCGAGCGAGCGACAAGGACGCATTCCAAATCGCGACTATTTCTCCAGCAGTTCACGCTTGTCCTTGACCTTGGCCCATTCGTCTGCGTCCTCCAGCGCGTCCTTCTTTTCGACGATCGCGGGCCAAGCCTTGGCGAGCTCCGCGTTCATGGCGATGAATTCCTGCTGGTCCGCCGGCACGTCGTCCTCCGCAAAAATGGCTTCGACCGGGCATTCGGCCACACAGAGCGTGCAATCGATACATTCGTCGGGGTCGATCACCAGAAAGTTGGGACCTTCGCGGAAACAGTCCACGGGACAGACGTCCACACAGTCCGTGTACTTGCACTTGACGCAGCTTTCGGTAACGACGTAAGTCATGACGCCCTCTGATTTTCTATGCGCGTTGCGGATCGCTCGTGCGGCGAATGCGCGCGATTCTAGCAGAAACGCTACCCGGCTTTCCGGCCCTTCCCATACGGCGCCGTTTTGGATAGCATGAGTGTGTCAATCCCTCCCCTGCCGGCCTGCTTGGCGGCGCTCCCCCGAAATTTGCTGGTTCCGGATCATCCATGAGTGAGCACATCCATTACGTCACCGACGACACTTTCGAACAGGAAGTCCTGCAGTCGTCCACACCCGTTCTCGTCGACTACTGGGCGGAGTGGTGCGGCCCGTGCAAGATGATCGCGCCCATCCTGGACGAGGTGGCGAAGGAATATTCCGGCAAGCTCAAGGTGGCCAAGCTCAACATCGACGAGAATCAGGCGACGCCGCCGCGCTTTGGCATTCGCGGCATTCCGACGCTGATGCTGTTCAAGAACGGCAACGTCGAGGCGACCAAGGTGGGTGCATTGTCGAAGTCGCAGCTTTCCGCCTTCATTGACAGCAACCTCTGAACTCTTTAGGTTTAGCCTCACCGCCGTTCCCGACGCCATCGTGTTCGCGATGGCGATGTAGTCCCGGACCGATCGGGACGCCCGTTTCCTCGCCGAATCGCCCCCGACTCCTGGTTGTCCGTTTTCTTCCCGCTCGCACGCGCCCATCCTCATGCACCTGTCCGATCTGAAAAATCTCCACGTCACCGAACTGGTGGAGATGGCCATCGCCAACGAAATCGAAGGCGCGAATCGCCTGCGCAAGCAGGATCTGATCTTCGCCCTCCTCAAGAACCAGGCCAAGCGCGGCGAAAGCATCTACGGCGAGGGCACCCTCGAGGTACTGCCGGACGGCTTCGGCTTCCTGCGCTCGCCCGATACGTCCTATCTGGCGGGACCGGACGACATCTACGTGAGCCCTTCGCAGATCCGCCGCTTCAACCTGCACACCGGCGACTCGGTCGAGGGGGAGATCCGCACGCCGAAGGATGGCGAGCGCTATTTCGCGCTGGTGAAGGTGGACAAGGTCAACCACGAGCCACCGGAGAACGCGAAGCACAAGATCCTGTTCGAGAACCTGACGCCGCTGCACCCGACGCAGCCGCTCGTTCTGGAACGCGACATCAAGGCCGAGGAGAACATCACCGGCCGCATCATCGACATCATCGCGCCGATCGGCAAGGGCCAGCGCGGGCTCATCGTCTCCCCGCCGAAGGCCGGCAAGACGGTGCTGATGCAGCACATCGCCCACAGCATCACTGCCAATCATCCTGACGTCATCCTCATCGTGCTGCTCATCGACGAGCGTCCCGAGGAAGTGACGGAGATGACACGCACGGTGAAAGGCGAGGTGGTGGCGTCGACCTTCGACGAACCCGCGACGCGCCACGTGCAGGTGGCCGAGATGGTGATCGAAAAGGCGAAGCGTCTCGTCGAGCACAAGAAGGACGTGGTGATCCTGCTCGATTCGATCACGCGGCTTGCCCGCGCCTACAACACCGTGGTGCCCGCGTCCGGCAAGGTGCTGACCGGTGGTGTCGACTCGAACGCGCTGCAGCGGCCGAAGCGCTTTTTCGGCGCCGCCCGCAACATCGAGGAAGGCGGCTCGCTCACCATCCTGGCAACTGCCCTGATCGACACCGGATCGCGCATGGACGACGTCATCTACGAGGAGTTCAAGGGTACCGGCAACATGGAGATTCACCTCGATCGCCGCATGGCCGAGAAGCGTATCTACCCGTCGATCAACGTCAACCGCTCCGGCACGCGGCGCGAAGAGTTGCTCATCAAGCAGGAGATCCTGCAGAAGATCTGGGTGCTGCGGAAGCTGCTCTATCCGATGGACGACCTCGAGGCGATGGAGTTTCTGCTCGACAAGATCAAGGCGACCAAGGGCAACGCCGACTTCTTCGACTCGATGCGCAGGGGCTAGGAACAGTGAGGCATCGAGGTCGGCCGGCTGCGATGCGCAGGGGCTGATCAGTGAGCATCGAGGTCGGAGACCAGTATCCGGTAGCAAACGCCAGTTCTTGATGCAATGCGAACGAGGTAGGATCACCGCTCGCGAGCAGCCGTAGCCGCGCCGCGTGTCCCGCAATCACTTTTGTGGAGGAACAAGAATGTCGAACCAAGCCGCCAGGAAGATCCCCGCCACTCTCATCGCCGGCGACGGCATCGGGCCGGAAATCATGCACGCCACCGTGCGTGTGCTCGATGCGCTCAAGGCGCCGTTCGAATGGGAGGAAGTGACGGGCGGCATGGCGGCGGTCGCACGCCAGGGCGACCCTCTGCCGAAAGAAACGATGGAGAGCATCCATCGCACGCGGCTCGCCTTGAAAGGCCCGCTCACCACGCCGGTCGGCGGCGGTTACCGCTCCGTCAACGTGCGCCTGCGCGAGGAATTCGAGCTCTATGCCAACCTGCGTCCGGTGCGCACCATCGTTCCCGGCGGCCGTTACGAGGATGTCGACATCGTGCTCGTGCGCGAGAACACGGAAGGCTTCTATGTCGGCTTCGAGCACTTCATCCCGATCAAGGGCGATCCGCACGCGGTGGCGATCGGCTCCGGCGTGAACACGCGCGAGGGCTGCCGCCGGGTCGCCGAGTTCGCCTTCGACTACGCTGTGAAGAACGGCCGCAAGAACGTGACGTGCGTGCACAAGGCGAACATCCTGAAGGCGCTCACCGGGCTCTTCGTGGAAGAGGTGCGCGAGTGCTTCAAGAAATACGAGGGTCGCATCACACTCGACGATCGCATCATCGACGCGTGCGCCATGCAGCTCGTCCTCGACCCGACCAAGTTCGACGTGATTCTCACCACGAACCTGTTCGGTGACATTCTCTCCGACCTCATCGCCGGACTCGTCGGCGGGCTGGGACTCGCACCCGGCGGCAACATCGGCACCGAGGCGGCGATCTTCGAGGCGGTGCACGGCTCGGCGCCGGACATCGCGGGCAAGGGTGTGGCCAACCCCACCGCGCTGCTCCTCGCGGCGGCGATGATGCTCGACTACGTCGGCGAACCCGAAAAGGCCCGGATCCTGCGCGATGCCATCGACCGCGTCATCCAGGACGACAAGGTCCGCACCCGCGATCTCGGCGGCACGGCATCGACGCTGGAGTACACCGATGCGCTGATCAGCCGCATGGCAACGATGTCGGCGGCCCAGGGCTGAGTTCTTGCGTCGGCACCGGTTTTTCCGGATAATCCTCCGCCTTTCGCGAGGCCTGGATTCGGCGCGCAGGAGCATTCCATGAAAGAGAAGATTCACCCGAAGTACGAAGAGATCACCGTCACCTGCAGTTGCGGCAACACGTTCAAGACGCGCTCGACCATCGGGCGCCCGCTGCACGTGGAGGTGTGTTCGGCCTGCCATCCGTTCTACACCGGCAAGCAGAAGATCGTGGACACCGCCGGGCGCGTGGAGAAGTTCCGGCAGCGCTATGCGCGGGGGGCGGGAAAGCCCGCTGCCTGAGCAGCCGTAGCGGGCGGCCTCCGCGGAGGCTCTGCCGGTGCCGCACGAGCAAAGGCAGCGTGACCCGCTGCCTTTTTGTTTTCCGATGACGGAAAAATCGATCGAGGTGGCTTTGACAGGAGTTCAGAAAATGGACGCAACCGCCCAACCCGCTGCCCTCAAGGTGTTGCGCACCAGCCGCTGGGACAGCGTGGCGCCGGACGAGGCGGGTGACGAGACGGTCGATGCGCTCGAACGCGGCGAGATTCTGTACTTTCCCCAGCTGCCCTTCGAGTTCACGGCGGACGAGAAGCCGCTGCTCTCGCCCGCCACGTCGGACGGCAAGTCGAAGAACGTCGTCTACGACATCCGCAACGACAGCCTGCACGGCACCGCGCTCACGGCAACGGCACGCGAGACGCTGCATGCATTGATGCGCAGGTATGCGCAGAGCACGACGCGACTCATCGAGAACGTGCTGCCCGGATACGCCGCAGATCTCGAGATCGCGCGCACCAGCTTTCGTCCGGTCCGCGTCGAGGGTCGCCCGAGTTCGTACAAGAAGGACGACACGCGGTTGCACGTCGACGCCTTCTCCGCCACGCCCAACCAGGGACGCCGCATCCTGCGCGTCTTCAGCAACGTGAATCCCGAGGGCGAGCCCCGCCGCTGGGAGGTCGGCGAGCCGTTCGAGGCGTTCGCACCGAAGTTCATCGATCGCATCCCCCTGCCGAGCGCACTCTCGGGCGCACTGCTCGAGCATCTGCGGCTCACGCGCGGGCGCCGCACGCCATACGATCACGTGATGCTGCAGCTGCACGATCGCGGCAAGGCGGACATGGCCTATCAGAAAGCCTCGCCCAAGACCGCGGTTGCCTTCCCGCCCGGCACCACCTGGATCGTTTTCACCGACCGCGTCATGCACGCCGCGCTCGGCGGCCAGCACCTGCTGGAGCAGACGTTCCACCTGCCGGTGACAGCCATGCACCGCCCGGAGCGCTCCCCGCTGCGGATCCTCGAAGGCCTGTATCAGCGGCCGCTCGCCTAGAAGGAAGCGTCACCACCTCGCGTGAGCACTGCCCTGTCGCGCATCGACGAATCGCTGCCCGAAGCGACGCCGGCGCGCCGCCGCTTCCACATCCGGCTGTCAGCCACGGCGACGGCCATCCTGCTCGCCATTGCCTGGATTCTCCCGGGGCTGGTGGGGCGCGAGCCGTGGAAGCCGGACGAAGCCGCCACCGTCGGCATCGTCAGCAATCTCGTCCAGGGTCACGGCACCTGGGTCGTGCCGGAACTCGCCGGCGAAGCCGCGCTCGATACGCCGCCGCTTGTTCACTGGGTGGCGGCCGGGTTCATCAAGCTCTTCTCCTGGCTGCTGCCGGCGCACGACGCCGCGCGCCTGGCGAGTGGCGCCTTTCTCGTGCTGACCCTGTGGTTTACGGCGCTCACTGCGCGCGAGTTGTATGGGCGCGCCTACGCCGGCATCGCAGCGGTCGGTCTGCTCGGCTGCGTCGGCTGGATCGTGCGTGCGCACCAGCTGATTCCGGACGGGCCGCTGCTCACCGGCATCGCGCTCGCCCTGTATGGGCTTGCGGCGGCACCGCGCCGACCGCTGCTCGGCGGCGCCGCCTTTGGCACCGGCATCGGCATCGCGTTCCTCGCCCGTGGGCTGTTCGGGCCGATCGTCCTTCTCGCGAGCGCACTCGCCCTCGCCGTCATGGGCCGGCACTGGCGGCAATCGAGCCAGTTCCGCGCGATCGGGGTCGCCTGCCTCGCGGCGGCACCGTGGCTCGCGATCTGGCCTTTCGCCCTCTTTCGCGAATCGCCCGCGCTCTTCCATCAATGGCTCGCCGAGGATGCCATCGGCGCGCTCTTCCTCATCGGCCCCTCCCGACCCGCGCTCGCCTGGCGTGACTACCTGGTGCTGCTGCCCTGGTTCGCGTGGCCGGTGCTGCCGCTGGCGCTGTGGACGCTCTGGCACGGGCGCCGCGGCCTCGTCGACCGCCCCGAACTGCAGCTGCCGCTGGTGGCGCTCGTCGCGATGCTCGTGCTGCTCGGTCTCGCGTCGAAGGCGAACGACGTCTATGCCCTGCCGCTCCTCATTCCGTTGACGCTGCTCGCGGTGGCATCGCTGGACAGCCTGCGGCGCGGCGCGATCAGCGCGCTGGACTGGTTCGGCATCATGACCTTCGGTCTCATCGCGATCCTCCTCTGGATCGGCTGGGTGGCGCTGCTGACGGGCTGGCCGTCCGGCATCGCGCGCCAGCTCGCAGCGTTTCAGCCGGGTTTCAGTGGGCGCTTCTACTGGCTGTCGTTCATCGTCGCCGCCGTGTGTACATTTCTGTGGGCGGCGCTGGTCGCGCGCACGATGCCGACGACGCGGCGCGCGCTCGTCAACTGGGGCGGCGGCATCACCCTGATGTGGATACTCGCGTCGACCCTGTGGCTGCCGTACGTGGATGCCGGGAAGAGCTACAAGAGCGTGGCGCTGGAACTCAAGCAGGCACTGCCGGCGACCAGTCGCTGCATTTCCAGCATCGGCCTCGGCGACTCGCAGCGGGCGATGCTCGAGTACTACGCGGGCATCGTCACCTATCGGGAGGAACTGCCGCAGCCGAAGCGGGAATGCGACCTGCTGCTCACGCAGGGCAGCAGCCTGCAGGAGTCCACGGTCGGCACCAGCTGGAAGAAGATCTGGGAAGGTGCGCGACCGGGCGACACCAAGGAACGATTCCGGCTTTACCGGCGCAGCCCGACGAAGAAATCCTAGTCCCCACAGCGTGCCGCATTCCCAGCCGATTGGCGTTTTCGACTCCGGTGTCGGCGGTCTTTCCGTCCTGCGCGAGATCGTGCGCCAGCTGCCGCACGAGGACACCGTCTATTTCGCTGACCAGGCGCACGTACCCTACGGCCCGCGGCCGCAGGAGCAGATCCGTCACTTCTGCGACACGATCACGCGCTTCCTGATCGAACACGGCTGCAAGGCGATCGTCGTCGCCTGCAACACGGCCTCCGCCGCCGCGCTCAAGCACCTGCGGGAGAACTTTCCCACGCTGCCGTCGGTGGGCATGGAGCCGGCGGTGAAGCCAGCCGCGCTGACCACGAAGAGCGGTGTGGTCGGCATCATGGCAACGCCCGCGACCTTCCAGGGCAAGCTCTTCCAGGCGACCGCCGGGCGCTACGCGAGCGGTATCCGGCTCGTGAACCAGGTGTGCGACGGGCTCGCAGACCGCGTCGAGACCGGGGACTTCGACAGCGAAGAAACGGCAGCGCTGCTGCGCAGGTACGTGCAGCCGATCCTCGATGCCGGCGCCGACACGATCGTGCTCGCCTGCACGCACTATCCCTTCCTGCTCGAGCCGATCCGGCGCATCGCCGGGCCCGAGGTGAACGTCATCGACCCGGCACCCGCCATCGCGCGCTACCTGCAGCGGGTACTCGAACAGCGCGGGCTGCTCGGCGCACCGGGGCGCGCGGCACGCCGCGTCTTCTACACCACCGGTGCCGCGGCGCCGTATCAGCGTGCACTGGAAAGATTGTCGACCGCTTCGAGTCCGGTGCGCCTGGCGCAGTGGCACGGCGAGCACCTGCTCGTCGACCATGGCGCGAGAAGCTAGCGCACGATCGTGTTGAGCTCGAAGACCGGCTGCAGGATCGCGAGCACGATGACGAGCACGACCGCCCCCATCGCGAGGATGAGCATGGGCTCGAGCAGGGACATAAAGACGCCGACACGGCGCTCCAGGTCGCGCGCCTGCTGGGTCGCGGTACGCTCCAGCATTTCCGCCAGCCGCCCGCTCGCTTCTCCGCTCGCAATCATGTGCACCATCAGCGGCGGGAAGAGCTGACTCGCGCCGAGCGCACGCGCGAGCGTCGATCCCTGCTCCACGCGCTGGCCGGCGGCAGCCAGCGCTGCACGCATGGGCAGATTCGAGACGGTGCCTTCGCCCGCACGCAGCGCAGTGGTCAGCGGCACGCGGCTGGCGACGAGGATCGCAAGCGTGCTCGCGAGTCGCGCCGAATTCAGACTGCGATGCAGCGCGCCGATCACCGGCAGCCGCAACAGAAAGCGGTGCCAGCGGGCGCGCACCGACGGCGAACGCAGTGCCTGGCGTAATGCCACGGCCGCCGCGCCCAGCCCTGCCAGCAGGTACACGCCATAGCCACGGACCAGGGCGGACACCGCGATCAGCGCCCGTGTCAGGAACGGCAGCGCCTGATGGCTGTTCTCGAAGACGCGCACCACCTGCGGCACGACGAACACGAGCAGACCGCTCACGACCGCAACCGCGACCAGCGTGACGAGCGCCGGATAGACAAACGCGAGCAGCACCTTGCCGCGCAGCGCAGCGCTGTCCTCCGTGTAATCCGCCAGCCGCAGCAGCACGTCGGGCAGCCGGCCGGCCCGCTCGCCGGCATCGACCAGCGTGCGATACAGATCCGGGAAGGTCGAGGGATGACGGGCAAGCGCGCGTGCGAGCGGCTGGCCGGCGAGGACGTCGCCGCGCACGGCGGCAAGGAGCTGCCGCTCGCGCTGGGTTTCCGCCTGCTCGATCAGCGCATTCAGCGTCTGCTCGATGGTGAGGCCGGCGCCGAGCAGGGTCGAGAGCTGACGGGTGACGAGCGCGAGCGCGTTCGCCCCGAGGGCGCGCCGCCCGAAGCCCGCGACGCTGGGCGCCGTGCCCTCGGCAATCGCCTCCACCGCCAGCGGGATCAGCCCTTTTTCGCGCAGTTGCGCGCGCGCCTGGCGCGCGCTGTCGGATTCCAGCACCCCGCGCTTGATGCGTCCGTCAGCGGCAAGCGCTTCGAAGTTGAACGCGGACACGGCGCTCTAGCCCTCCCCTTCCGCACCGGCACGCGTCACCCGCAGCACCTCGTCGAGCGTGGTCGCGCCCGCCGCGATCCAGCGCATGCCGTCCGCGCGCAGGTTCCCGCCGTACTGGCGGGCGTTGTGGTCGCGCAGTTGCTGCTCGGACGCGCCGCTGCGGATGAGTTCCGCGCACTCGCGATCGACGATCACCATCTCGTAGATCCCGGTGCGCCCGCGATAGCCCGTCCCCTTGCAGACCGCACAGCCGACCGCCTCGGGCAGGGGCACGTTACCGAGTTCCGGCGGCAACTCCGCGCGCTGCGCTGCGTTTGCCGGCGCCGCACGCCGGCAGTCCGGACACAGGCGGCGCACCAGCCGCTGGGCCATCACTCCGAGCAGCGATGAGGAAAGCAGGAAGGGCTCGATGCCCATGTCGATGAGACGCGTGACGGCGCCGACGGCGTCGTTCGTGTGCAGCGTCGCCAGCACGAGGTGACCGGTGAGGCTCGCCTGCACGGCGATGCGCGCGGTCTCCAGGTCGCGGATCTCGCCGATCATCACCACGTCCGGGTCCTGCCGCAGAATCGCGCGCAGAGCCCGTGCGAACGTCATGTCGATGCCGGCATTGACCTGCGTCTGGCCGATGCCGTCGAGGTCGTACTCGATCGGGTCCTCGACCGTCATGATGTTGAGGCGGTCGGCGTCGAGTCGCGACAGCGCCGCGTAGAGCGTGGTGGTCTTGCCCGACCCGGTGGGACCGGTAACCAGCACGATGCCGTGCGCCTGACGCACCAGTTCGTCCATCCGCTTCTGGGTTTGCTCGCTCATGCCGAGCGCCGCGAAATCGAGCACGCCGGCCTGCTTGTCCAGCAGCCGCAGCACGACGCGCTCGCCGTGCCCGGTCGGCAGCGTGGAAACGCGCACGTCGACCGGCCGCCCGGCAATGCGCAGCGTGATGCGCCCGTCCTGGGGCAGACGCTTCTCGGCGATGTCGAGTTCGGCCATCACCTTCACGCGCGACACCAGTGCTGCGTGCAGCGCGCGTGGCGGCTCCAGCACCTCGCGCAGCGTGCCGTCGATGCGAAAGCGCACCAGCGACCGTCCCTCGAAGGCCTCGATGTGGATGTCCGAGGCGCGGTCGCGCA
Source organism: Betaproteobacteria bacterium (assembly GCA_016791345.1). NCBI lineage: Bacteria > Pseudomonadati > Pseudomonadota > Betaproteobacteria > Betaproteobacteria bacterium. Next base: position 14,575 of record JAEUMW010000135.1, read on the forward strand.
GCGCCTGCGTCAGCAGCGTGTTGAGGAAGCGGATGATCGGCGCATCGTCCTCGGTCTCCAGGAGATCGGTCACGACCGGCAGGCCGTCGGCGAGACTCTTCAGGTCGCCCGCACCCTCGATGTCGCCGATCAGACCGGCAGCGCTCGATTCCTCCCGCGTGTATGCCTGAGCAAGCCGAACGGCGAAAGCCTCGGCGTCCAGCATGACAGGTCTGAGCGGACGCCCGAGCGTGCGCCGCACCTCACCGAGGGTTGCCGTCGTGACCTCGGCGCGGACCCAGATCTCGGCGCCATCATCCCGTGCCCGTGCGGCGATGACGCCGTTCTCGCGCGCGAAGTGATACGGCAACCGCCGCGCGAAATCCGGGTCGAGCTCGCTTGGCGCCGGCTCCACGTGCGTCGTCGAAGCGGGTGCGTTCGGCATCGGCGGTCACTCGGCCGCGGTCGGAGCTGCAGCCTGCCCGCGCAGATCGACGAGGGGGGGAACCGGGGCACCAACTCGGCCGGCATCGCCAGGCAGTGGTGGCAGTTGCGGCGTCGGCATGTCCGGCAGCAGCGGGCTCGGCGGCAGGCGCTGACTGCCCTGGATCTCGCGAATGTACTCGTAGCGCTCGCCGGTGACGCGGGCGGCGGCCGTGGAATCGCGGATGACCAGCGGGCGCAGGAAGACCATCAGGTTGGTCTTGTCGCGTTGCCGCGTCGTGTAGCGGAAGAGCCAGCCCAGAACCGGAATGCTGCCGAGCACGGGTACCGACTGCACCGTCGAGTTCACGTCGTCGGAAATCAGCCCGCCGAGGACGATGATCTGGCCGTCGTCGACCACCACCTGTGACTCCAGTGCGCGCTTGTTGAGGATGATGCCGTTGGCGTTGTTTTCGTCGCGGATGCTCGACACTTCCTGGTAGATTCCGAGCTTGACGGCACCGGCTTCCGCCACCTGCGGACGCACGCGCAGCGCGACACCGATGTCCTGCCGTGTGAACGTCTGGAAGGGATTCGTCACGCCCGAGCCGGCGCCGGTCAGCGTGAAGCTGCCGGTGGTGATGGGAATGTTCTGGCCGACGATGATGCGCGCTTCCTCGTTGTCGAGAGTGACGAGATTCGGGGTCGAAAGGATGTTGGCCTGGGAGTCCGCTTCGAGTGCGCGGGCGAGCACCTGCAAGTCGAGAATCTGCTTGCCGGCGACGGTGAGGGGGCCGCTCACGACGCCGAGACTCAGCCCCTGCGCAAGCCCCGGCAACGACTGGCTCACGTCGTTGATGCCGCGGCCGAGTCCATTCGTGAAGTTGGTGGCGCCGATGAAGCTCGTGCTCGAGCGCTGCAGCCCGCTCAGGTCCTGCCATTGGATGCCGAACTCCGCCGCCTTGGTCGAGGCGACCTCGACGATCAGCGCCTCGACGTAGATCTGCGCACGGCGCGCGTCGAGCTTGTCGATCACCGAGCGCAAGGCGTTGTACACGGGATCGGGTGCCACGATGACGAGCGAGTTCTGCTCCGGATAGGCCTGAATGGTGACGCCTCCGGGTGTCCCGCCGCCGGTGATCGGCGGCAAGGTGGCAAGCTGCCCGTTCGCCACCGCGCTCATCGCCGCCGGCGTCTGCTGCTGCGTTCCCGTCTGGTTCGCCGCCGTCTGCGATTGCGCTCCCAGCGCCTGCCCGAACTGGCTGCCCGTCTGGCTTTGCGTCGTGCCGGACTGGCTCGGCATGCCGGAGAGCAGCGCGCGCAGCGCATCCGCGAGACGCGTTGCGTCGGCGTTGCGGAGGTAGACGACGTGGATGTTGCCGAGCTGGCTCGACGGTGAATCGAGCGTCGTTGCGAGCGAGCGGATGCGGGAGGCGAGCGTCGGGTTGTCCGCCCGCACCAGGATCGAGTTGGTGCGCGGGTCGACCGCCAGCGCCACCCGCGAGGGGCCGCCCTGCGCCGCGGCGCTCGTCGCCGCGTCCGGCACGAGGCGCTGGACGATCTGCATGAAGTCGGCCGCGGCGGCGTGCTTCAGCTGAATGGCGATGATGTCGCCGCCCACCGGCCGGTCCACTTCGGCAATGACGCGCCGGATGCGTTCCAGGTTCTCGGCGTAATCGGTGATGATGAGTGCATTGGCAGCCGGCGCCGCATTGACCACGTTGTTGGGCGACATCAGCGGCCGCAGCACGGGCACCATCTGCTGTGCGCGCTCGTTCTCGAGGACGAAGACTTCGGTGGCGATCTTGTCGCCGGCACCGCGCTGGCGGCCGACCGGCCCGCCGAAGAACTTCGCGTCCGCCTCCGGCACGATGCGCGCGACACCCGACTCGCTGTCCACCGCGGTGAAGCCCTGCGCGCGGATGGCCGACAGCATGATGTTCCACACCAGGCTGCGCGGTACCGCTTTCGGCGTGATGATGGTCACCGCGCCGGTCACACGTGGGTCGATCAGCACGTCGCGGCCCGTGATCTCTGCCGCCGCCTTGATCACGGCCGGCAGGTCTGCGTTCACGAAGTTGAGCGTGACCGACTTGTCATCGTTCGTCGCCGCCGAGGGTCCGGATACCGGATCGCCTGCAGCGTGCGTCGCGCCGGGCGCGCCGAAGGTAAGAGTCGCCGCGGTTGCGAAGGCGATGAACCTCGTGCGCAGCGAAGAGGGTTTGGTCGAAAGCATGGTCACGCGACGGGAGTGAGGGAGTCCGGCGCAATGCCGGACTGTGGCATGGGCGGGGCGAGCGGCTGCTCGGCCGCGGGCTCGGCGCCGGTAGCAGGCACCTCGCCTTCTGCCGCCGCGGGTTGCGGTGGACTGTGCAGAGCTCGCTTGCCGCTCGCATGCGAACCGCCCTTCGATCGCGAGGACTCGCTCCGGACCGGCTCGAGATCGACACGCAGGGTGACGCCATCGCGGCTCACGACGACATGGGTCCTCTCGACGCTTTCCAGCTTCACGCCGGCGCGAATCTCCGCACCCGGCATCGCCAGCTCGTCTTCTTCGCCGCCGGTGTTCACGATCGCCGCCGCAGGACCGCCGCGGCCGGCGACGACCCCCTTGAGCTTGATGTCAAGCGGGGCCGATTCGGCAATCGCCGCAGATCCGCTCGGGGGCGCCTCGCCGAACAGCGGTGCCGTTGCGGCCTGCGCGATCGCCGCCTGGAGATCGATCGCCGCGCGCGGTGGCACAACCGTCGAGGGCGGCTCTGTCGCCGCGGCCTCCCGCAGCCAATGGAAGGCGACGGCAACACCGAGCAGGCAGACCACGACCCAGAGCGTCACCCCCGGCAGCCGGGAGTTGCGCAGGTGCTGTGCGAGTGCGATCACTGCTCGGCCCCGCGACTCTTCACGACGAGCGATACGACCGTGACCGTCCCCGGAGCGGCTCCGGCGCGCAATTCGACGGACTCGACGGTCACTGCCTGGGCGGCCAGGGTGCCGGCCCAGCGGATGAATGCGTCATACGGCACGGGATCCAGGGTGACCTGGAAGCGCCCCGCCGGGACTTCCGCAATCGACTTGAGTTGCGCGCGCACACCCGTTGCGGCCGCGGCGGACTCGATCGCCGAGCGAGGGTGCTCGCCGGACGGCGCGGTGCGCACCTGCGCGCGCAGGCGCGCAGCCTCCGCCACGTCGACGCTGAACTGGGCAGCCTGAGCGCGCAGACGGGGAAGGTAGTCGCGCAGCCGCGCCTGCTGCGCGCGCCACGGCTCCCATGCGAAACCATAGAACAACAGCGCCGTGACCGCGACCGCGCCGAGCGCGAGTGCAGTGCGCTCGCGCGAAGTCCGTGCCTGCCAGGCGGCGAGCAACGACATCTGCGTCACCCCTCGGCCTGCACGAACAACGTCAGCGCGTCGGCGGAGGAGGCATCCCGGGTGCGCTCCACTCGCATCCGGTAGCCTGGCACTACCAGCTGCTCGATCGCAGTCGGGGGCGTTCCGGCGGGAAGCGTCACCGCCGCTTCGAGCGTGCCGCGTTCGTAGCGAAGCCGCTCCGTCCGCACGCCAGTGGCAGTCAGCGCCGGTCCCACGGCTGCGAGCAAGGGGACGAAATCCGCTGCATCCGGCATGCCCGCCGCGCGCCGCAACCGCGCCAAGCCGCGCTGCATCTGCAACGGCGCGTCGACCACCACCTTTGCGTCCGGGAAAATCTCGCGGAACTGCCGGTCCATCTGCGCGGTGAGCGTGTGCCGCTCTGCGGAGAGCCGCCACCCCTGGCCGAAGGCGAGGACCGTATGCAGAACGAGAATCGCCGCAGCGGCCGCCCCGGCCAGTTTGACCGAGCGGGAAAATCCGAGCGGCGCTCCCCCGCGGACAGCGAAACCGCGCAGCAGGTCGGTCGCGTGCATTCCCCGAGCATCGATCAGTTCCGGCCGCCATTCGCCGCCGTCGCGCACCGGGAGGTGCAACACGCGGCCCCAGAAATCGAAATCGGGCGGACCAAGCTCAGGCGCATGGAACACCACGATCTCGTCCGGAGCTTCACCGCTTCGCCGGTGCGTGCCACGCGCCAGCCGCAGTGCAAGCGGCACGTCGGCGGCGTGCGCGCCAAGATCGAGCGCAATGATCTCGTCAGCACCAAGGCGCGCAAATCCGCCGGAGGCAGCACGGACAACGATCCACGTCGGCGTCGTCGCCTGCGCTACGAGTCGCGCCGCAAGCTCCGCCTCTGCGATGATGCTCGCGGGACGCAGCCCGTGAGCGCCCAAGGCATCGAGCACGGCGGCCAACCACGCCTTGTCGCACACCATCACCAGACTTTCGCCGCGCGGCACATGGTTCACGACGACCGCATGGATCTCCTCCGGCGCTGCCGCTACGTGCTCCTCGACGGCGAGCGGCAAGAGGGTCGCCAGGCGCGCCGGCCGCAGGTCGGGCAAGGTGACACGCACGAAGTGCACGGCGGCCGCCGGCGCCACGACGACCACCGTCTTCGCCGGCGCGATATCGGAGAGCCGCGACGCTCCCGTCTGGCAGCCGTGGGTGCCGCGGCGCGCATAGCGGAACAGCGCATCGGCGGAGCCGTCGGCAGGCCAACCTTCGGGAAGGTGCAATTGGAGCCAGGAGCGCTCGGGCACGGGCATACCTCAGCCGAAATCCTGGGTGATCGACAGCAGCGTCGGCCCCTCGCGGGTCACCAGCCCGTGGTAGCCGGTGTTGACGCGGCCTGCCCGCACGCTCCCGCGCACGACGAAGTAATCGCTGCGCACGTCGAGCAACTCACCGGCGACGTGCGCCGCAGTTGCCGGCAGCCGCCGCGCGAAGTCGATGCTGGAACCAAACGGTTCCTTGTCGCGTGCCACGGCGATCGCCCGCGCAGTCGCGAGCGATACCTCCGGCAGCAGCGCGGCGAGCATTTCTGCACTGGCGGAATTCACGTTCACCTTGGTCCTGCCCGGCAGCGCAGTGATGTAGGGCGCGAGGCGGCGCAGGTGGTCCCCGGTGAAACCCTTGACCAGCAGCAGTTCGCCGATCTCCGCGACCTCCCGGTTGGCCGTGCGGTATGGCTGCTCGCGCGCCGCGTAGTAGGCATCCTCGGCACCGCCGGGCGCGGTGACCGCATCGTCGGCGTCCACCCAGTCCAGCACGGCATCAGCCAGAGCCTCCGGCAGTCCTGCCTTCGCCAGGAGCCGCTTGAACGCCGCGAGATCTGCTTCACTCGCACCGTTGCGATCCGCCAGGTTGTTCACGTTGAACTTCGCCTGCTCGTCCGTGAGGTAGGCCGTTGCGGTAGCTCCATCGAGAGCGGCCACCGGGATGCCTCTTGCCCAGGCCTCGCCGCGGTGGTCGACTCGCGGGTCATCCTGCGCGATGAGACGCATCGCCGAGTTCCCGGCCACGTGGATGAATTGCCGGGCTTGTCGCGCATCCGCGATGTTCTCGGCCTGTCGCGTGGCAAGCGTTCCCTGCCAGACGAGATAGATGCCGATGCCGGTCACCGCCGCAACGATCAGGATGGCGGAAATGGCGGCAAAGCCTGCGGAGTGCGCGCGCCGCGTCACGACCGCCCTCCGCCGGCCAGCGGCAGGAGTCGCTGGACACGCTCGCCGCTCGCGAGCCGTATGGCGACCTCGACCCCGGTCGGCAGCACGTCGGCCGAACCTGACTGCGCGGCATGCAATGCCCCGCTGTCCGCTCCCTGCTCGAACTCGGACGCCGGCCAGCGCTCTCGCCAGGTTCCGGCACCGTCGCGATAACGCAGACTCAACGCGGACACGCCCCGCAGCACCACTGCGACAGTCGGCTGGCTGCGCGCGGCCTGATCCGGCGCCACCCAGGTAAGGCGCTCGATGACGCCGTCACGAACCCGATAGCCGACACGGCGCGGCGGCGTCACGAGCCCCGAGGCGTCCAGGCTGCCGGCGCGGGTGAAGCTGACCTGCGGTTGGTCGGACGGGATCGAGGCCTCGAAGCCCAGCAGCGGCGGCAGCTTCTGCTCCGACGGGCTGCGCGTGGGCCGCACTTCGACGGCATCGAAGTCGCGCTCGATCCAGGCCATCGCGCGAGCAACTTCCCGCCAGCGCCGATACTCCCCGGTGACGCGCTCGCGAGTGGCGAGCACGCTGTCGAGCACGCGGTATCCCGCGCCGGCAAGGATGCCGAAGATGGCGATTGCGACGAGCATCTCGACCAGCGTGAAACCGGCCGCGCGGTCAGGGTACGCGCAGCGCATAACCGACGACTCGTGCCAGGATGTGATCTGCAACATCGGCCCGGAACACTTTCACCTCCACGCGACGCCCAAAGGGCGTCTGCGTGGCCGAAACCTGCTCCTGCCAGCGGAAGGCAATGCCGCCCTGGACCGCGGTGCCCGCACTTTCTCCGTTCGCGGCGACCCGGCCGAGGCGATACTCGGCGAGGCGGTTCTCGGCGACCCATCCCGCGAGCAGCCGTTCGCGGAAATCCGCCGCGGTATCGGTCGCCACCGCACATGCGCGCAGTGCCGCGGTCAGCGCCACCCCGAAGATCGCGAGCGCGACGAGGACTTCCACCAGCGTGAAACCGCGCTCAAACGCCATCGCCGAGGAACACGTGCGTGCTTGCGCCGACCTCGACGGCCGCGCGCTCGCTTCCCGCGGCGAGAACGACGCGCACCGGCCCCGACAGGGCCGATGGCGACAGGACGACCAGGGCACCGGCCACGACCTTCATTCCGGCGACCTCGACGTCCACGAGCCGCACCGCCGGCGGCAGCTGCCAGGGTCGAAAGAGGCTGTCGTCGAGCGGCGTCCAGCCACCGTCCGCGGTGCGGCGCAGGTACTGGTACCCCTCCGCTGCGCCGCGCCAGGCGAGTGAGGCGCCCGTGAAAACGGCTTCGTCCTGCGCCTGCTCCAGGCTTGCAGCGAGACGCGCCGCCTCCTCGCGCAGGAGGTCGCGATCGTCGGCGCGGACATTGATCGCAACGAAAGAGACGGAGACGCTGATCAACAGAAGCACGACGAGAATTTCGATCAGCGTGAAGCCGCGCGAAGACGGCGCAACGCGGCAGCGATGAGCGACTGACATGAAGGGAACGCGGCCGCCCGGCTAGTTGTAGATGTCGGCGTTGACACCGTCGCCGCCCAGCTGGCCATCGGCGGCCAGGCTGAAGACGTCGATCTCGCCGCGCACCCCCGGGTTCAGGAACTGGTAGTCCCGCCCCCAGGGATCCTTGGGAGCGCGATCCAGATAGCCGCCACGCTTCCAGTTGGTCGGCACCGGCGCGCTCGTCGGCGCCGCAACCAGCGCCTGCAGGCCCTGCTCCGTGGTCGGATAGATCGAGTTGTCGAGCCGGTAGAGCTTCAGGGCCTGGATGATTCCGGCGATGTCCGCGCGCGCCGCGACGACGCGCGCCTCGTCGGGACGGCTCATGATCTTCGGCACCACGATGGCCGCGAGGACGGCCAGGATGACCACCACGACCATCACTTCGATAAGCGTGAAGCCGCGGGTACTGCGCAGGGTGTTGGGATGTGACATACGCTGGCGATGGAACCCCGAAAGATTTGGTGGAGCTGCGTGGGACGACCCGGCATCGCAGCGGATCGCGCCGCGAAGGCCCGTAGTCATCGTGCCTCGTGGGTGTCGTGAAAAACCGACGAACGGCGTAAAGCAGAATCCATACCCCTGCGCGGTCGCCAGCGCCACGCCCGCAGGGATGGAGATCGAGCTAAGGGCTGCGCAGGCCCTCGTCGAGGGAACGGATAACGGGATACAGCAGGTAGGACATGACCGTGCGATCACCGAACACGACTTCTGCGGTCAGGGTCATGCCGGGCAGAAAGCGAATGTCCTGAGGCACACCTTCGAGCTTCTTGTCCTCCAGCGTCAGGCGCGCCAAGTAGAACGCTTCACGCCCGGAGTCCTGGTCCTCAGGCGTCCCCTGCGGGCGGATGAAGGAATCCTCGCTGACGGTGCGCACGCGCCCCTTGATGACGCCATACTGCTGGAACGGGAACGCGTCGAGCTTGATCCGCGCCGGATCGCCCGCGCGTAAATAGCTGATGTAGCGAGCGTCGATCTGTACCTCGGCTTCCAGCGGTGCGTCGAGAGGAACCAGCGTCAGGAGCGGTTCGGCTTCCTTCAGCACCGAGCCGACCGAGCGCTTCGCGATCTCCTGCACCACGCCATCGGCGGGGGCCGTCACCACCGTGAGCTCGGTCTTGCGCTCGGCCTTCTTGAGCTGATCGGCCACGGCGTCGCGGTCGCGCTTGACGACGACCAGCTCCTCCATCACTTTCTCGCGCCAGTCCTGGGTGAAGGCGGCACGTTCGGCCTCCAGCTTGGCGATCTCGCGCTGGAGCTGGCCGGAGGTGCTGAGCAGCTGTTCGAGGTCACGTTCAGTCTGAAGGCGGTCGCGCTGGGTCTCCAGGACTTTCAGCTTGGGTACGTAGTTGCCCTCGCGCAGCGACTCGTGCATGCGCTGGATTTCGAGGTTCTTCTGTAGCCGCTCGCGCAGCACCACCTCCTCGCGCCGGTTGCCGGCAATCGCTGCCTTCAGACGCTTGATGTTCTCGTCGAGCGATGTGAGGCGCGATTCGAGATTTGCACGCCGCTCCTGGAAAATCCGTGACTGCAGCAGCTCCTCGGCGTTGGAGGCGGCAGTAGCGGGTACCCTGGCACCCGACAGCTCCGCCTCGAGCCGCCTCGTGTGTGCGTCGAGGCTTGCGTGGCGGACCGTCAGCTGCGAGAGATCGGAACTTGCAAAGGTGGGGTCGAACGTCGCCAGCCGCGCGCCTTTCTTCACGATCTGTCCGACCTGCACGTCGATGCTCCGGATCATGGACGGCTCGAGCGGCTGCACGACGATGGTCGGCGTTGTAGTAATCAGCTTCCCGCGACCGACCACGATACGGTCGACCTTGGCGAAGGACGCCCAGGTGGCAGCCGTCAGCACCAACCCGACGAGGACGTAAAGCGTCGCGCGTGCCTGCAAGGGCATCGGTTCCTTTTCGATGGCCTCGGCGTCCGACAGGAAGCCGCCACGGTCGGCCGCGCTCAGGGGATCGTCTGCCATCGTCCGCGCTCGGTGTTACTAGAGATGTTTCGTCTGCTGCGTCCACAGACGCTGATAGATCGGGCAGCGCCGTACGAGATCCGCGTGCGGACCGATGTCGGCGACGCGTCCCTGATCGAGGACGACGATACGATCACACTGGACGAGTGTCGTCAGGCGGTGGGAGATGATCAGCACCGTTCGCCCGGCGCGGATGCGGCCGAGTTGGGCCAGAAAGATCGCCTCGCTTTCCGGATCGAGGGCGCTCGTTGCCTCGTCGAGAATCAGGAAGCGCGGCTGTGTGAGCAGCGCACGTGCGATGGCGAGACGCTGCTTCTGACCGCCCGAGAAGTTCTCGGCGTTCTCCTCGATCGTGGTGTCGAAGCCCTGCGGCAGACGCTCGATGAACTCATGCGCGCCCGCAATCTGCGCGGCTGCGATGATTTCCTCCATCGACGCCCATGGCTTCGTGGCGGCGATGTTTTCCCGGATCGAGCCGCGGAACAGGAAGCTGTCCTGCAGAACTGCGCCGATACTACGCCGCAGGTGAGGCAGATCGATTTCGCGGATGTCGACGCCGTCGAAGCGGACGACGCCCTCCTGCACCGGGTAGAGACCCTGCATAAGGCGCGTCAGCGTCGTCTTGCCCGACCCGCTCTTGCCGACGATACCGACCAGTGAACCCGCCGGCACGCGCAAGGAGATCTGGTCGACCACGGGATTGCCACCGGGCGCGTAACGGAAGCTGACGCGATCGAGTTCGACGGTGCCGGTCAGGGGCGGCGTCAGCCCGGACGTGCGCCGCTGCTCCGGCGCGTGGTTCATCACGGTGCCCAGCATGCGCACCGAGAGAGCCGTCTCCTGGTACTCCTGCACGAGCGACACGATCTGCACGAGCGGGGTGATCACACGGCCCGAGAGCATCTGGAAGGCGATCAGCGCACCGATCGTAAGCTGATGGTCGAAGACGGCCTGAGCGCCGAAGGCGATGATGGCGACGACCATTGCCTTCTCCAGGAAGCCGGTGGCGGCCTGCGCGGAGATGCCGATCTTCCCGACGCGGAAGTGCGTGCGGATCGCGGCTGCGGTGCGGTCGTCCCATTTGCGCCGCTGAATGGGTTCGATGGCGAGCGTCTTCACGGTGCGCATGCCATGTATGGCTTCGACCAGCATCGCCTGCTTCTCGGCCTCCGCGTTGTACAGCTCGAGCAGCCGCCGTCGGAACGGACCGATCATCGAAGCCACGATTGCCGCGATGGCTGCCGCGAAGACGAAGACGATCGCCGTCAGGCGCGGACTGTAGAAGAGCAGGACGGGCACGACGACGAGCAGCGCACAGGCGTCGAGCAGCGTCAGAAAGAGTCGTCCCGTGAGGAACTGACGGATCTTCTCCGCCTGCTGCATGTGGCGCACGACCACGCCGGCCGAGCAGCTTTCGAAGTAGTCGATCGGCAGCGCGAGCAGGTGGCTGAACGTTCGCGTGGCAAGCCGCAGGTCGATCTTGTTGGAAGCATAGAGCAGAAGATACTGGCGAACGAAACCGAAGACGGACTCGAACAGCAGAGCGAGCGTCACGCCGACCGTGAGAACGTACAGCGTCGAGGTGCTCTCGTGGGCGACGACCTTGTCGATGACGAGCTGAAAGAAGATCGGCACTGCGAGTGCGACGACATACAGGGCAACGGTGCCGATTGCCACGTCGCGAAACGCCTGCCCCTGTCGCAAGAGCTCCGGCACGAACCAACGCAGACCGAAAGGTTGGTCCGGATCGCTCAGCCGGTACTCGCGCTGCACGAAGACGACCTCCCCGGTCCAGCGTTCCTGGAAGCGTTCGGCCTCGAGCAGGAAGACGCCCGTCTGGACTGCGAGCGGATCGAAAATCGCCACACGCGCGCCGTCCGCAGTCTGATGGATACCCGCGACGACGACACTGTTGCCATTGTCCAGCCGCGCGATGACGGGATAGGCCCGATCCAGCGCGACAAGGCGCTCGAATCTGAGCTTCTCGGCACGCGCCCGCATCCCCAGCTTCTGCGCGACCGAGACGAGTTGCGTACAGGACGGTTCCCGCGCGGAAAGTCCGTGTTCGAGAACTAGCTTGTCGCGAGACGTGGCAATGCCGAAATGCGCCGCAACCGCCACCAGGCAGCGCAGCGCGGTGTGCCCCCCGCCCTCGGTGTCGTCTAACCCCTGTGGGGAGCTCGCCTCCCCGGCTCGCTTCTCGCCAGCGTCGCTGTCCTGCTCGACTTCAGGCTCTAGTGTCTCTTCGGCGCCTATGCGCATGATGGGTGGGTATACACAGCGTTTCGCGACGCGCCCGACCGCGGAACACGACGACAAGGATTCAGCGACCGTCGAGCATGCGCCCGGAATAGCAAGGTGCGAGAAACGTAAGGGGAGTTTGGGAACTGATCAGGCGCCTGGGGCCGCGCGATCTCGAAACGTTTCAGGAACGGCCTGCGGGAAAATTCGGAGACCCGGTGACGGGCTTCGCGGCCTCCCTGTTGGAAGAAGCATCGAGGCGGCGTACGACACCGCCCTGTACGAGTTCCCGCCCGACCCGGTCGATGAGGTCCCGGGCGTTCATGAACCCCTCCAGCGTCATGATGATGCGTTGCCGGTGCACCGGCTTGGGATTGCCATCGGCATCCTTTTCCGTCGGGGATGCCGAAAACATGTCTATGCGAACCGTGGGCCCGGTGACGGTGATCTCGCTAATGCCGTCTATGAATACTTCCTTTTGCATGAACACACTCCCTTTCTAGGAACCCGCCGTCGCTGAGCGACCTCGGCCCAACGGAGATTGATCTCCGCTTGCAATTAGTCTACGCTCAATCCTATCAAATCGTGAGCTTTTGCTCGTTGTCGCCGACCCAAGTCGAAGGGTTATGTGGGCGCCATAAAACTAGAAGCAAAAGAGTTGGTGTTTTCCTTCTGCGCCGAGGCCTTGCGGCGGTTTGCTTGAACTCTTACGGAGATTCGTAATTGGTCAAGAGATGGCGACTGCGAGCATTCTTACACCGTCAAGGCGTGCCCTGCGGCCCTACCGCACGTCGGCCGACTCGACACGCCGGACGTCCTGATCCCTCTCCATCGCAGAACACCCCAGCCCCAATTGGGGGCGGGTGCCCGCCTTCCACCGGATGACTCCGGAGTCGGGCGGCGTGGCCACGCCCCGAGGGTTCGAGATGCGGCCGACGACAAGCGCCGCGGCCTTACCCGCGTTTGACCGCGAGAAAAACTCCTTAAAGCTAGCGCGAAGGGGGACACGATGAAGGACAAGTACTCGACTCGAAAAACCACGTCGGCAGTGGCGCCTGAACCGTCGGCCGAGCAGTGCATACGGTATGCCAGGGACGTGGCAGCCGCTGGTGATCTGGTCGATCTCAGGACGTTCCTCGACACACAGAACGCTACGCGCGCGCTGGATTCGACGCTCGCCGCCGTTTCCCAGGGGTACAGCCGCAGCCCGGGTTGGCTGCCGCACTATGCCTACCAGTCGGGACGTCAAGCCGACGCTGCCGTCGCTTCGAGTTCCGCCACCTCGCCCGTCGACGGCGCCACTTCCACCCTTGTCAGCACGGCCGGTGAAACCGTAACAAACCCGGTAACCGCGCTTGCCCCCAAAGCCCTCGCCAGTAGTACCGTCACCACAGGCACTGCCACGACTATGGTCGTTCCCGCCGAGAGCGTACTTCTGACGCCAACAGAGTCCGGCAATGCGGTGGGCGGCGGACCGAGCATCGCAACGTCACTAGAGACCGCCTATTCCGACTCGACGTCGCTGCAGGTGGACGGTGTCCAGGCGGCAGCCTTGGACGCGCAGCGGCAGATACGTGGGCCACGCGAGGAGCTTGTGGGCTCGCCCCGAGCCGACCGC
>JAEUMW010000136.1 GCA_016791345.1 Betaproteobacteria bacterium
TTTGTCGAACGTGTAGACCATGCTGACGCCTTCGATCGGCTTCTGCTTGATGCCGTCGATGTACTCCGGCGCCTTGATCCCGGTCGCTTCGAGGATCGTCGGCACGACGTCGATCACGTGGTGGAACTGGTGACGGATGCCGCCGACGTCCTTGATGCGGGCCGGCCACGAGATGACCATCCCCCCCCGCGTCCCGCCGAAGTGCGACGCCACCTGCTTGGTCCACTTGAACGGCGTGTCGAACGCCCAGGACCAGGGCACCGCGAAGTGGGGCGCCGTGTTCGGCGAACCCCAGTCCTCGTAGTGCAGCAGATTCAGCACCTCGGGCACCTCCTTGACGCCGTTGTAGGCGGTCATGCGGTTGTACGTGCCGGTCATGCTGCCTTCCGGGCTCGTGCCGTTGTCGCCGACGAGGAAGATGATCAGCGTGTTATCGAGCTTGCCCATGTCCTCGACCGCCTGGATTACGCGGCCGATCTCATGGTCCGAATACGCGGTGTAGCCGGCGAATACCTCGGCCTGCCGGGCGTAGAGCCTCTTCTGGATGTCCGACAGCGAATCCCATTGCGGCAGGTCGTCGGGCCACGGCGTGAGCTTCGTATTCGCGGGAACCACGCCCAACCGCTGCTGGTTGGCGAAGATCTCCTCGCGCATCTTGTTCCAGCCCATGTCGAACTTGCCCTTGAACTTGTCGATCCACTCCTTGGGTGGCTGGTGCGGAGCGTGGCTCGCGCCGGGGTTGTAATAGACGAGGAACGGCTGTTCGGGCGCTGCGGCGTTGAGGCCGCTGATGTGCGCGATGGCCTCGTCGGCCATGTCGGTGATCAGATTGTAGCCGGGCTTGCCGATCCACGGGAAGATCGGGCTCGTGCCCTTGAACAGGAACGGCTGGTACTGATCGCTCTCGCCGCCCATGAAGCCGTAGAAGTACTCGAAACCCATCCCGGTCGGCCACTGGTCGAACGGGCCCGCGACGCTCAACTGGTATGACGGTGTGTTGTGGTTCTTGCCGAACCAGGACGTGGCGTAGCCGTTGTCGGCCAGGATCCTGCCGATCGTCCCGTTGTCCACCCCGATGACCGAGTCGTAGCCCGGATAGCCGGTCGACAGCTCGGCGATGACGCCGAAGCCCACCGCATGATGGTTCCGGCCGGTGATCAGCGCCGCCCGCGTCGGCGAGCACAGCGCGGCGTTGTTCATGTTGGTGTAGCGGATTCCCGCCTTGGCGACGCGCTCCACCGTGGGGGTCGGGATGACGCCGCCGAACACGCTGCTGATCCCGTAGCCCTCGTCGTCCGTCAGGATCAGCAGAATGTTGGGCGCGCCCTTGGGAGGCACGACGCGCGGCGGCCACCAGGGCTTGGAGTCGGTCCAGCTTTCCTTGATCACGCCGCCGAACTTCGGCGCCGGCGGCGGGAGCTGGTTCCCTTTGACGGTAGTCGTCGCGCTGGGCGACCCCAACGTTCCGGTGACCTGCTGCGCCGCGACCGGGGAAGCGGCCAGCGTGGCGGCAAGCAGAATCGCCGCGGCGTCGCCGATGACGCTCATTCCTCTCCGTTTCCGTTTCATGCTCCGTCCCTCGCTATTCTTGTGCAAAAAAACCGGTTTCTTTGGCAGGCTGAATGCGGACCCGGCGCAGCACTCACGACGAGCTGCGCCAGGAATCCCCCCGAGCAGGGTGGTAAGGCTGCCACAACCGAGCTTCGCGGGCTTGACATGTTCCGACAGGTCCTCGAGCATCCATACGGGAGAAGCCGACGGTGAGAGCTGCAAGCGCACGTTTCACCACGAAAGAAGCGGTAGCGACCGGGAATGACGGGGGCGTGGTGCGGGTCGCCTCGATCGCGAGCGTGCCGGCATTGCTGCGTCACATGGGCACCGACCCGATCCGCGTATTGAAGAGCGTCGGGCTCGACCCGCGGGTGTTGGAAGATCCCGAGAACCAGATCGCCCTCGTGGCTGCGGGCCGCCTCCTTCAGGCTTGCGCGCAGAATACTGGATGTCCCCATTTCGGCCTGCTCGTGGGGCAGCAGCGCGGTCTCGCTTCGCTGGGCGTTCTCGGCACGCTCATGGAGCATTCGCCCACGGTGGATGCCGCCCTGCGCAACCTGACCGTGCATATGCACTTGCGCACTCGCGGTGGGGTTCCCACGCGCACGGTGGAAGGCAAGTGGGCCACGCTCGGCTACGCGCTCTATCAGCGCGGCATGCCCGGGTCCGCATACGCCCAGGACGTGGCGACCGCCATCGGCTTCAATATCATGCGCACGCTCTGCGGCGTCGATTGGCTTCCCACCGAAGTCCAGTTCTCCCATGCGGAGCCGCCGCGCGACGCCGCCCCCTATCGGCGATTCTTCCGCTCGCCGTTACGATTCGACGCGGACCGCACCGCAATGGTGTTCGCCCGGCAATGGCTCAGTCAGCCGCTGCCGGGATTCGACGCCGACTTGTACCGCCTTCTGCAGAAGCAGATCGCAGAGCGCGAAGCCTCGGATCTCGAAAGCCTCGCCGAAAGAGTGCGCCGCGCGTTGCGAACGCTGCTGGTGAGCGGCCGGGGCGCGGAGCAATATGTAGCCGAGCTGTTCTCGCTTCACCCCCGCACCCTGCACCGCCGCCTCAAGGCAGAGGGCACGACGCTGCGCGGCCTCGTCATGGAGGGCCGGTGCGAGATCGCATGCCAGCTGCTGCGCGACACGCACATGAACGTGAGCGAGATCGCCGAGGTCCTCGGCTACGCCGACGTCACCGCTTTCACGCGCGCGTTCCGTTGCTGGACGAATTCGCCACCCGCGGCGTGGCGAGCCGAGGTCGGGTCTGTCGCAGCGAA
>JAEUMW010000137.1 GCA_016791345.1 Betaproteobacteria bacterium
CGCGTGGACGAGCATGTCGCCGATGTCGTGCATGTCGACGAAGCGGTTGACGTGCGAGTGGCCGTCGGCCGCAGCGAACGCGGCGCGCAGTTCCTTCAGCGTGTCGGGGCCGAAGGTGGAGAACATGACAAGCCCGCCGGGACGCAGCACGCGCTGCAGTTCGCGCAGGGCGGCCGGCAGATCGGTCGCCCACTGCAGGGTTGCATTGGACCAGATGAGATCGACGCTGCCGGTCTTGAGCGGAAGCTGCTCGACATCGCCGCACAGCGACGCGACGCGCCGCCGACCCATTCCCATTCGCTGCAGCCACGAGCGCGACGCGCGCCCGGCCTGCAGCATGGACAACGCGATGTCGAGCGCGATCACCTGCGCATCGGGATAGCGACGCGCGAGCTCGCGCGCCCCGCTGCCGGTGCCGCTGCCCGCATCGAGCACGACCGCCGGCGTGAGCTTGACGTAGTCGAGGCGCTCGAACATCCGCCGCTCCATCTCCCGCTGCAACACGGCCGCCGCATCGTAGGTGGATGCCGCGCGATCGAACGAGCGGCGGACGTTGCGCTTGTCGAATTCGTGAGCGTCACTCATGGAAGTGTTCCAGCAGCGCCGCAGCACATGCGGCCTCGTGCGAAACGAAGGGACCATGCCCGGCCGCGGGGATGACCGTCAGGTGCGCATGCGGCAGCGCGCGGGCGAGCCATGCGCCGGCCGCTTCCGGGACGACGGCATCGCGCTCCCCGTGCAGCAGGAGCGTCGGCAAGCCGATCCGTCCGACTTCCGCGCGCAGGTCGGCGGTCGCGAGCATGTGCAACCCGGCATCGAGCGCTTCCGGGTCGGGCGCCGCCGCATGGGCGAGCCGGCGACGAAAGTCCGCGACCACCTGCCGCGGCGCCGGGCTGCCCATCGCCTGCAACGCGATGAAGCGATCGAGGGTGCCGCGGTAGTCCTTGTGCAACGCCCGCGCAAACGTCTCCAGATCGCCCAGCGCCGACCCCGCCGACCAACCCTCCCCCGCCGAGAAGCGCGGCGTGGCGGCGATCAACGCCAGGCGGCGCAGCCCGCCGGGGCGATCGAGCGCCCAGCGCATCGCCACCAGCGCCCCGAGCGACCACCCACACAGATGGACCGCCTGCGGAAACCGCTCGGCAAGGCCTCCGGCGAGTTCCACCAGCGCCGGCAAGGGCTCGCCGCGGCTGCGGCCGTGTCCGGGAAGATCGGGCACCTGGACGCGAAACCGCGTCGCCAGCCGTTCCGCCAGACCGTGACAGACCTCGCCGTGCATCGACCAGCCGTGCACGAGCACGAGCTCCGGCCCGGCACCCAGGGTCTCGACGTGCAGTCTCACTGCAGACGACTGAGGTGATCGAGCAATAAGGCGACATCGGCTTCGGAGTGCGCGGCCGAGAGCGAGATGCGCAGCCGCGCGGTGCTCTTCGGCACGGTGGGCGGACGAATCACCGGCACCCAGATGCCGGCGTCCTCGAGCGCAGCGCCGACTGCGAGGGCCGCCTCGTTGCCGCCGACCAGCAGCGGCTGGATCGGCGTGCTGGATTCGAGCAGACGCATGCGCCCCGGTCGCAGCGACGACTTCAGCTGCGCGATGAGGCTCGCGAGGCGCTCGCGCCGCCAGCCCTCACGCTCGATCACGTCGACGGAGGCGAGCAGTGCCCGGGCGAGCAGCGGCGGCAGCGCCGTCGTGTAGATGTAGGGACGCGCGCGCTGTACGAGCAGATCGATGAGCGTGGCCTCGCCCGCGACGAAGGCACCGAACACTCCGGCCGCCTTGCCGAGCGTTCCCATGTAGATCAGGTTCGGCGAACGCACGCCGCAGTGCGACGGTGTGCCCCGACCATCGCGACCGAGCACCCCGAAGCCGTGCGCGTCATCGAGCAGCAGCCAGGCACCGAAGCGCTCGCAGAGCGCCAGCAGTTCCGGCACCGGGGCCATGTCTCCGTCCATGCTGAACACCGCGTCGGTCGCGACCAGCTTGCGCGGGGCAGTCGACGCCGCCAGAAGCCGCTCCAGCGCATCGAGATCGCCGTGCGGATAGCGCCGGAAGACCGCGCGCGAGAGCAGCGCCGCGTCGTTCAGACAGGCGTGGTTGAGGCGGTCGGCGAACACCGCGTCGTGCCGGTCGAGGAGCGCCGTGACGATGCCGAGATTCGCCATGTAGCCCGTCGAGAACAGCAGGGCGCGCGGTGCCTCGACGAATTGCGCAAGCCGAACTTCGAGATCTTCGTGCGCCGCGTTGTGTCCGCACACCAGGTGCGATGCACCGGCGCCGACGCCGAGTTCCTGCGCACCGCGACAGGCGGCCTCGGCAATGCGCGGGTCCGCGGCCAGCCCGAGATAATCGTTCGAGGCGAAACAGAGGAGTTCGCGCCCGCCGACATGCGTGCGCGGCCGCAGCGCCCCGTGCACGCTGCGCCGCTGCCGCAGCAGGCGCTGCCCGTCGAGTGCCGCGAGCGCCGGCGCCAGATCCGGAATCTTCATCCCGCGCGAACCCGACGTGAGTGCGCCGGGCTCAACCCGCCGGGCGCAGGCCGAGCTTCGCGAAAAGCTGCTGGTCGCGCGTTGCCTCCGGGTTGCCGGTGGTCAGCAGTTTCTCGCCGTAGAAGATGGAGTTCGCACCGGCGAGAAAGCACAGCGCCTGCACCGCTTCCGACATCGCTTCGCGACCGGCGGAGAGCCGCACGTAAGCCGTCGGCATCGTGATGCGGGCGCAGGCGATGGTGCGGACGAACTCGAACGGATCGAGCGCGTCGGTGCCGGCGAGCGGCGTGCCCTCGACCTGCACCAGATTGTTGATTGGCACGCTCTCCGGGTATGGGTCGAGGTTCGCCAGCTGCGCGATGAGCCCCGCGCGGTGACGGCGCGACTCGCCCATGCCGACGATGCCGCCACAGCACACCGAGAGCCCGGCCGCGCGCACCTGATCGAGGGTGTCGAGCCGATCCGCGTAGGCGCGTGTGCCGACGATCTCGCCGTAGAACTCCGGAGCGGTGTCGAGATTGTGGTTGTAATAGTCGAGGCCGGCCGCCTTGAGCGTCTCCGCCTGTCCCGGCTTCAGCATGCCGAGCGTCGCGCAGGTCTCCAGCCCGAGTGCCTTGACGGCGCGCACCATGTCGGCGATGCGCTCGATGTCGCGCGCCTTCGGTCCGCGCCACGCCGCCCCCATGCAGAACCGGGTGGCGCCACTGTCCTTCGCCGCCCGCGCGGCATCGACAACGGAGTCGACCGGGAGCAGGTCGGCGTCGGCCACTCCCGTCCGGTATCGAACGGACTGCGGACAATACCCGCAATCTTCCGGGCAGCCCCCGGTCTTGACCGACAGCAGCGTCGAGAGCTGCATCTCGGCCGGATCGAAGTGCTGTCGATGCACCGTCTGCGCGCGATACATGAGTTGCGGAAACGGCAGCGCGAAGAGCGCTTCCACGTCCTCCACCGCCCACCTCACCGCCGTTCCTGCGGTCGCTGCGTCCACCGTCTCCATTTATCTATACTCCCTTCGAGCAAAGCCAAGGGCAACGAGTCTCGGCGATGGCAGGAACCTTGTCAATTCTGGCGGGCCGGTTATTGAACAGCGACGTGCTGCAGGGTCTGCTCGGCACTCCGGTGTGTCTGCTGTGCGGCGCGCGCGGCGGACGCGACGGCCTGTGCACGGGCTGTCGCGCCGCACTGCCGTGGCTCGCGTCGACGCGCTGCCCGACGTGCGCATCGCCGATGCCGCAGGCGCTGGTCTGCGGTCGCTGCCTCACGCATCCCCCGGTGGTCGATCGCGTCGACGCTGCGCTGATCTATGGCTATCCCGTCGACGGTCTCGTGCAAACGCTCAAGTATCGCCATCGTCTCGCCGCCGCGCACTGCCTGGGCACGTTGCTCGCGGAGGCGGTGGAACACGCTCCGCGCCCCGATCTCGTGCTGGCGGTTCCGCTGGGACCGCAGCGGCTGGCCGAGCGCGGCTTCAACCAGTCGCTCGAAATCGCGCGGGCGGCGGCGCGTGCGCTCGCGCTGCCGCTGGCAGCCGAGGCGTGTCGCCGTGTTCGCGATACGGCACCGCAGGCAGGGCTGGTCTTCGATGAGCGTGCGAAGAACGTGCGCCGCGCGTTCGTCTGCGACCTCGACCTCACCGGCAGACACGTCGCCCTGGTGGATGACGTTATGACCACCGGCGCTTCGCTCAATGAATGCGCGCGAGCGCTCAGGAAGCGGGGCGCAGCGCAGGTGGCGGGCTGGATCGTCGCCCGCACCCTGCTCGACCGCTGAGGATGTTTCACGTCGTTCTGTTCGAGCCGGAGATTCCACCCAACACCGGCAATGTCCTGCGCCTGTGCGCGAACACGGGAACCGTGCTGCATCTGGTTCGGCCGCTCGGTTTCTCGCTGCAGGACCGGCGGCTCGCCCGCGCCGGCCTCGACTATGCAGAACTCGCCACCGCCCGTGTCCACGACTGCTGGCGGGATTGCCGCGATGCGCTCCGTGACCGACGGTTCCTTGCCGTCTCGACCCGCGGGCAGACGCGCTACGACTGCGTCGCCTATCAGGCCGGTGATGTGTTGGTTTTCGGACCTGAAACGCGAGGACTACCCGAGGCGGTGTTGTCCGCGATGACGCCGGAGACCCGGCTCTGCATCCCGATGGTGGGCGCGAGCCGCAGTCTGAACCTCTCGAACGCCGTCGCCGTCGTCGTCTACGAGGCCTGGCGGCAGCTCGGATTCACCACCGGATGAGCCGCGTTCAGCGCAGCCGGCGCACGGGAATCTCGGTGCGCGTGCGGTCGCGCACGCCGACCTCCACCTCGACGCGCCCGTCACCCGAGACCGACCACGGCAGCGGCAGATTGTCCGGCACGATGCTGACGACATGGCGGCCGGCACCGACCGAGGGAAACTCGAAGCGGCCCTGGGCATCCGTGCGCACGGTGAAGCGGCCGTCGAGCAGGATGGTGACGTTAGCCGCGCCGTCTTCGCCGGCGTCGAGTCGGCCGTTGTCGTTGGCGTCGAGGAAGAGCACGCCGGCGACGATGCCCGAGCCTGTTCCAGGTGTGCCGCCGAGCGGCACGACCGGGGTGCCGGCCTGCCAGTCGTAACGCACGGAAAGAAACACGCCCCGATCATTGAGTCGCTGCACGAGCAGGAACGGGTCAGGAATGGGCGAGGTCACGACCAGGGGCTGGCGCCCGGTGTTCCGGTTCTCGTAATAGCTCGCGGTTGCTATCCAGCCGCTGGCGAAACCCCAGTTGAGCGAGGCGTTGGCGAGAACGTTCTGCGAGGCAGCCTGACCGAACGCTTCGTCCCAGCGCGCGTTGAGGTCGACGGAGAGGTCGCTGCGCAACTGCCCGCCGCCATAGACCGCGACACCGTAGCGGTTCGCGCTGTAACGCTCCAGATTTTCGCGTCCGAGGAGGAGCGAGGTGCTCAGGCGCGTGCCGGAAGAAATGCGCCAGGCCTGGTCAAGGGTGAGCTGCGTGTTGTTCTGCGAGTGGTCGGTCGCAAAGTTGGCCTGGAACCTTCCCTGCCCCCAGCGATTGGCCTGGTCCGCGAAGGCGAACATCGACCAGGCGTCGCCGACGCCCTCGCGGACGTTGGCACCGCCGCCCACGCCGAGACCGGCGAGAACCTGGTAGCGTGCATTGCCGATCGCATAGAGCGTCCCGCTGCCGCCCGACACGGGCATCACGTAGTCGACCCCGCCATCCACGGTCCACTGGCGGGTCTGAAACGCCGCGCGGTAATAGCCGCCTTCGATATTGCTCGGCAGCGGCTGGTTGCCCCAGACCAGGTTGGCCGGCAGGCGGAAGCCGCCGAACGAATGGAAGGTGCGACCGTCACGCGCACCGCCGTCGAGCCATACGCCGGCTCGTTCGGAGCCGCCATCGAGGTCGCTGCCGATGATGTTGAGCTGAGCCCGGGCGTTCGGCGTGGTCCATGCCGTTCCACCGTACCAGGAACGTGCGGACACGGTCGCACCCGTGGTCGTTGGACTGATAAAAAAGCGCGCATCGTTCACATCGACGGCCTGTACCGCAGCGGCCCACTCGCGCGAAAGACTCCACTGCATCCCGCCCGAGGCGACCCGTCCGCCCAGGCCCTCGAAGGTGGGCGTATAGAGTCCGGTGAAGATGCCGGGTTGACCGACGGACGCTTGCAGCTGGAACCCGGTCCCGGGGCGGCGCCACTCGGTGGCAGCGCCGACCGTGGGCAGCGTCGGCATGAAGAAACGGTACTGTTGCCGTGCGAGGTCGACGCTCGGACTGTTGAAGACGCCCAGGGCGTTGTTGCCGAACCATCCCCCGTTCATTGGCAGGCCGCGCTGCCAGAGAGACACCATCCCGCCCGACCCGATCAGGTCGTTGTTGGAAGTGCGCAGATTCGCATCCAGTGCGAACGCGCCGTAGTTCGGGGTGTCGAGCAAGCCGCCGAGGCGTATCCCGCTCTCATTGATCTGGTGGTCGTTGCGCGTGAGGCGGCTGGTCGCGACCTGCATCCGGAACGCGCGCGGCCAGCCATCGGGATTGCCGCCGCCGGCAACATCGTCCGCAACGTCCGGGGTCAGGTTGCCGCCGTCGATGAGCTGGTCTTCGTAATGGTCGGCCTCGCCCGGTGTGCCGATCTGGGCGCGAGTCGCCACGGAGGTGCATAGCAGGAGCAGGCACACTCCGCCCGCGGCGACGCGCTTTCTCACGGCGGAAACTGCTGGTCGAGCTCGATGCGCTGTCCGCTACCCCATTCCAGCGTGCCCCGGATTTTGACTGGGAAGACAACTTCGCCACCGTTGGCGGGTCCGGCATCGGCCACCAGCGCGATTGCCCGCGTTTCGCCGGGCAGGATAGGAAGCGTCGACGGTGCGTAATCGCGACGCTGACCCTTAGCGTCGACTCCGGACAGGAAACCCGCCAGTCGACCGTGGGCGTTGCCCATGTTGCGCAC
>JAEUMW010000138.1 GCA_016791345.1 Betaproteobacteria bacterium
GGAGAGCGTATGCCGAAGGAGCGGGCTCCACGCCGTGTAGGTCTCGAGCTGCGGTTCCGCGAACCGCTCCAATACGGACTTGACGACCTGCCGCGCGCCTTCGTCACGCACGAAGAGACCCGTGTTCTCCGCTGCAAACTCCGCCAGCACGTCAGCCACGAGGAGTGCCAGACGAGCGGGATAGTCGAGCTCGCGCGTGTCGCGCCCGGCCGCGCAGTAGAAGCAGGCCTTGCGCGTGTCCTCGTCCATGAGGTCGAGGGTGGGAAAGCGCTTGCGCAGCGCACCCAGAAATTCTCCGTCGGGATCGATGTCGAGCGTGATCGCACGCTCCGGAAAGAGCCGCGCATATGCCGCGTCGAGGTCGTCGGGACGCTCGTCCGCCTGCGCGAGGAGATCCTCCATCGCCTTGCGGTCTGCCTGCAGCGGATCCGGCGAGCGACCGGCGGTGCTCTGGAGGTACTCCTGCAGCGCTTCGCGTTTCGTGCCCCGATCGATCGCGGGGAACACCACCTTCGGCACAGGCAGAGCCAGCGCCGCCTGCGTTGCCTCCTTCTCGGCCAGCAGCAGATCGGCGCGCTCGCCGAGCTTGACGAGGCCGCGGGTGACACCCACGACCAGACTCGCTGTGCCTGGACTCAGCATGAGGCCTGTCTCCGGTTGGCCGCTTTCATCGTGTCGCCCCTTCCGCTCCAGTTGTAAACATAGATGATCCGCGCTCCATTGCAAGGCGGTCGGAAGGCCTAGGTCGGGCAACGTCAAGGCCGATTGCGGCCTTCAGCTCATGCCTGCCCCAACAACAGGAAATCGAGGATGGGGAGCGCGCTCAGACTGCCGATCGGAATCAGCAAGGCCTTTACCCACGCCTGTTGTGCAAAGGGGCAGAAGGCGCCTACGCGATACCTTTCCACCCATTCGATCAGCGTGCGTATCGGCCCATCGAGGTTGCATTCCTTGTCCTGCTGCGCGACGAGCAGCTTCCTGCCGAGACTGTCGACCGCCGCGCGGCGCGCCTTCTCAGCCACCGACCGCAGGTGCACCGCGCAACCAATCGCGATCGCGAGGCCGAGAGAAAGCGCGATGATGAGCGCCGGTGGATACCCCCAGTTATCGAACAGGGCGCTGCGCGCGAGCGTCATCAGCGTCATGATCAGGAACGGATAGTAGATGAGACGTGTGACCATCTCGGTGCGTCGGCCGATGAATTCGACGTCAAGCCAGTCTTCGAAATACGAGTGCGCCCGACCCTGTTCGTCGCGCGCCAGCCGCTGTTGACCGAACTTGATGCACGTCTCCCGCGGCCAGTTCTGGCGGCCCGTCAATCGGCGCACCAGTGAGCCGCAGCGGCGCGTTTCGTCGATCACGAAGAACAACAGGAATGCGAAGCTCACGACGCAGAGAATCAGAATGCCCCGATCGACCGCCGAGACCACCGAGCCTCGCGCAGGGCGCACGGGAAAGCCGAGCATGAGAAACAGGACCCCGACCGCGCCCAGATAAAGCACAACCGGAGCGCACAGCAGGAGGATGCGGTCCCCGAAGGCGGCAGGCTGCATGTGACGCTGCCAGATTTCAGCCATCGACGCCTCCTTCCAGTACTCTTCGGGCGATTTCCATTGCGTCAGCCGGTTGCGCAATGCCTCGACGAGGCACTTCCAGCGGGTGCGCGGCTCGGGAGGCACGTGCTCGGCATGGGCGTGTCCCGCTGACGGCCGCGGTTCCAGCCGGAAGTCCTCTGTCAGCCGCGTGTTGCTCTGCTGGATGTCCCGCCACCCTTTGTGGAGAAGGAGGCAGGTAAGGGCCCAGGTCACGAGGCGCATGATCTCGGTCGGCCACATGCTCACGCCGTTCATCACCGCCCAAGGCTCGCCACGGTCATTGAAGAAGACGTCCCGCGCTGATGCGAAGGCCAGTGGCGCCAGTATCAGAAGCGCCGCTACGGTCACCGCCGTGCCCGTCCACGATTTCGTGGCGAACGTCCAGGCGACCGTCACCCCGCGCAGGACCTGTCTGAACGTGAGCACGAGCAGCAACGACGAAAGCACCACGAAGACTGCCATTTGCATTCTCGCGCTCGCGGGGATCTGCGGCAGCATCCGTTCCGGGTGAACGCTCGGACACGCGCTCGGCTGGGCAGCGCTGCACGTACGGTCCGACCCCGCACCGCCGCTGCCGCCCCAGCGCTGATCGAGGTCACTCAGATCCACGATTGTATTGCGGCCGATTTCGAAGACGCGGGGCGGCGGCGTGGCGAGCCTGACACCCTTTTCCGGCACCCCCTCAAGCGCCACCAGGGTGGCGTAGTAGGTCGCAGTCTCGTAGCTGTCACGGAATGGCGGGTGTCCGGCCTGGAGCTCGTCGCGAAGCGACAGCCCAAACGGGGACGCCACCACCAGGTTGTGCGTCTTGGACTTGACCTCGGCCGGGTGTATCAACTCGGTGTCGAGGTCCGTCATGAAGGCGAGCGCTTCCGGCAATGCACCGCGCACGGCCTGAAGCACCAGCAGCTTGTCGTAGAAGTCGGTGCCGAGCACGCCGACGGCGGAGATGCTCCTCCCGCGGGACCGCAGGTCGCTCTGCTTCTGGGAGACTACCTGCCCGATGCGTCGCAGATAGTCCACCTGACCATCGCCCACCGGACGCTCGACCGTCGCCCGCTTCCCAGCGCCGTCTGTCCCTTCCTTGGCGCCATCGGGTTGATCCCGCGACTCCTTGTCGCCTTGTTTGTTCGAACCCGGCGCTGCGGGAAGCTGGCCGTCGAGCCCGCGCAGGTAGCTGAAAAAGAGGATGGGGCATTTTGGCGAGTATGGTGTTGCCGGCTCGCCTGGAACGGGACAGATTTTCTTTCGGTCGTCGACCGACACTGCCTTCAGGAGGGCATCGCGCATGTCGAGCGGCAACTGGCGACCATATGGGGTGTCCCACTCCGAGACGAGAACCACGCGGTCGAGCTGATCGAGGCGATCGGCAACAGCGGAAGTGTCTCTGAAGGAAAGCTTGTCGACGTCCGGCTCAAGCTTCCACGCTGACCGCAGGGTGAGCTCATGCACGAGGCGTTCGGCAAGCACATCGTCCGTGGAAGTGACCCGGTGCAGATTGAGCTTGTCCTTGAAGAAGTCCTCCACCGGCTTCTGGGCAAGCCCGGCCAGATGCTGGTCCGACGCCGTCGCCTGCGAAGTCACGAAGCGGACTGACTTGAGCTGCTTGCCTGCGCCAGCGCTCGCCTCGTGCACCATCGCCTGGAGAACGGATGTCGATCCCGGCCCAATGACGGACCAGGCCACCGCATCTGGGGGGGCCTTCTTTTTTTTCATCACTTCGCCATAGAGTCGCTCCAACTCCTTCAGCGGCTGTTTACCCCCGGTTCCGTCCTCGTCGAAGTACAGGACCAACGCCTTGCCACGGGCTTTCTCGTTGGTAAACCACTCGAACGGGAAATCCCGCGCAGCGGGACCCAGTGGCCAGACCACGTATCCGATTCGTTCGGGGTCATCGGGCGCATACCCGACGGCGCCAAGCGCCGATACGATGGCATAGCGCTGGCGGCGGCGCTGCTCTTCCGCGCCGGTGTACGGTCCACCATTCACCATGGCGATAAGGACGTGTAATCGCCGCTCGCGGTCGTAGCCGGTGAGCAGGTCTGCCGGAACGGCGCTGCCTTTTCCCGGCTTCCCGTTCACGGTTGCGCGATGCGCTTTTACCGCCGCAAAAGGATCCTGCCAGAGACGCGCCGGAACCGCCTCGCGCAGCCGGCTGTCCTGTTGCGTCGGCGCCGTGCTCGTCGACGGTCGGGATCCCACCAGGGTTTGCTGCTGGATGACGACTGCGCCGACGGCGAGGGCGAGCACCGCAAATATGCCCGCCAGGGGTTGGCTGGGTTGCTCACGATCAGACATGGCGTTTCTCCCCATTCTTCATGGTTGTTCGAGCAAACCTTGGGAAGATCAGGACGCGCAGCCTGCCACACAGGCAGGTTCCGGAGATTCTTCGTCTCCGTATGCGAACGTTATAGTCGATCGGCGGCCGATTGCAACCCGCCAAAGGGCCTAAGACCTGCGCCTGCAGCGCTTTCCGAGCCTCTTACAGGCTCGCCGCCGACAGGAACTCCAGGATCGGCACGGCGGAGAGGCTGCCGAGCGGAATCAGCACGGCCTTCAGCCACGGCTGCTGGCTGAACGGCGAGAACGCGCCGCGCCGGGTGTCGCGCACGCGCTCGATGAGGATGCGGATCTCCGCCGCGATGCGCTCCTCGCCGACCTGCTCGGCGCGCTGCAGCTTGGCGGTCAGGTGGTCGAGTGCGGCGCCGCGCGCGTTCTCCACCGCCAGTCGCAGCGCGATCGCGGTGGCAAGCGCGATCACCATCGTCAGCCCGAACACGAAGACGAGTTGCGGCGGCGTAGTCCAGTTGTCGAAGGTCGAACTGCGCGCCAGCACGAGCAGCGTGACGATGACGAACGGGTAATAGATGAGGCGCGTCACCACCTCCGTGCGGCGCCCGATGAGGTCCACCTCCACCCAGTCCTCCAGGTAGGCGACGAGATCGGGATGGATCGACGCGGAATCCGCCAGCCCCGGACGCTGACCGAATTTCTCCAGCGCCTCGGGCGGCCACCGCGACGGCTGGCTCAAGCGCCGCACGAAGGCGCAGGTACGGCGCGTCTCCTCGATCACGAAGAAGAGCAGCAGGAAGAAGCTCACCGAGCAGAGCGCGATCATCGTGGAATCGAGGATCTGGATGAACGACCCTCGATAGGGGCGCGCCGGCCAGCCGAAAACCTGGAACAGGATGAACGTGAAGCTGAGATAGAGCACGATCGGCACCGCCAGCAGCCACAGGCGGTCTGCGAGCGCGGCCGGCTGGACGTAGGCGTTCCAGATCTCGCTCACGGACCGCGCCTCCAGCCGGTAGGCGGCCTCGTCCGGCTGCCACGGGCGGAACCGGTCGTGGACCACGGCACGCAGGAGCCGCCAACGACTGCGGATCGCACCCGCATCCGCGTGGTGCGGCGGTGCCGGCCGTGTCGCATCGCCCACGAGCAGGAAGTCCTGCGTGAGCGCCGCGTTGCTCGCGACGAGGTCGCGCCAGCCCTTGACCAGCATGAGCCACGTCAGCACCAGCGTCACCAAGCGCAGGATCTGCGTCGGCCACATGCTCACGCCATTGGCCACCGCCCACGGCTCGGCGGTCGCGTCCTGCAGCGCGCGCAGGCTCAGGCCGACGACCAGCATGAGCGCGACCAGCGCAAGCACGGACACGACCGGGCGCGACCTCACGGCGGGACCGAGCATGGCGAGCGCATGCTGCATCTGGCGAAAGCCGAAGGCGAAAAGTACCAGCAGCACCAGACACGCGAAGACGAACGCGGTCACGCTGCGCGCCCTGAATTCGGGCAGTTCGCGCGGCGGGTGAATCGTCGCGCACGCCCCTCTCGGGCAGTCTGCCGCAAACGGGCTCAGGTCCACCACCGAGCTCGCACCCACCTCGTAGATGCGGGGTGTCGCCAGACCCCGGGCGAGTGCCGGGTCGTCGTCGCGGCGCGTGCCCAGGGCCAGCATCGTGGAGAGAAACGTCCCCGTCTGATAGCTGTCCCGAAACGGCAGGATGC
>JAEUMW010000139.1 GCA_016791345.1 Betaproteobacteria bacterium
GTTCCTCTATGCCTGAATCCATCGGACCATCCAGATGCCGGCCACGGTCGCTGCCAGTGAGCCCAGCAGATGCACGCTGATGTGAGCGAGCGCCCAGCCGTATTGCCCGCGCGCGAGCAGCGTGACCGCTTCCGCAGAGAACGTGGAAAAGGTGGTCAGTGCGCCGAGAAAGCCGGTGATGACGAAAAGTCGAGCTTCGGGGGGAATGGACGCGTGACGGGCAAAGTATTCGATCGCCGCACCGATGATGAAGCCACCGACGATGTTCGCCACCACCGTTCCCAGCGGGAGCGTCGGAAACACCGGATTCAGCGCCACGCCGAGCCACCAGCGCAGCCACGCGCCTAGCACGCCCCCCACCCCAACCGCCAGGAACCCGCTCCAGCCCAATCGGAATCACCCTCCGGGCGCAAGGATAAAGGTTCTCGTGCACGCGGGCAAAAGCGTGATGATCCGGATTTGGCGCAGCGGTCCTCGGCCGGCGTCAGAGGGATGCCCTCGGCGTGCAGCCATACGTGGGCGATTCCCAGGACAGCCGCTTGTACGCAATGCGGTCGGTGGCTCTGTTGCACCTGCGCCCTTGTCTTGCTAGCGTTTCGCTCATGGACGTGAAAGACGTCGTCAAAGCTCTCGGAGCGCTCGCGCACGAATCGCGGCTCACCGTGTTCCGCATGCTGGTCGAGGCGGGACCGGACGGCATGACTCCCGGCGTGATCGGCGAGCGCACCGGCATCCCACCGGCGACGCTGTCCTTTCACCTGAAGGAGCTTGCAAACGCGGGGCTCATCGCATCCAGTCCACAGGGGCGATTCCTGATCTACGCCCCCGATTTCGAGCGCATGAACGAGGTCGTGGCATTCCTGACCGAAAACTGCTGCAGCGGCCACCCCGAGCATTGTCTGCCCGCAATAGCGATCGTCGCGGCGCCGAAGAAGCGCGTTCGTTCCTGAAAGTTCGGGCGCCGCGCTACCGCGTTCCTACGCCGGTTTCAGCCAAGTGGCGATCTTGTCCCTCAGCGGCACACTCCCGCTGTGAACGACCTTCCCGTCAATTGCCACGGCGGGCGTATGCATGACGCCAATCGCGGCGATCTGCCGCATGTCCTGCACCTTCTCAAACTCGACCGGGACGCCAAGATCGCGTGCGACCTCCTCGATGTATTTGGCCGTCGTCACGCACTTGCTGCAGCCGCTGCCGAGCACCTGAACCTTTTTCATGCCGACTCCCCTCAAATCACGGCGTTGAACACGTAGCCAACCAGCAGGATGCCGCTCGCGACAACGCCGGCGAACACGGCAATCAGCCGGACCTTGAGCACCTTGCGCAGGATGATCATCTCCGGCAGCGAGAGTGCGATCACCGACATCATGAACGCGAGCACCGTGCCGAGCGCCGCGCCTTGGAGCAACGCCTCCACTACAGGGATGATGCCGGCCGCGTTCGAGTACATCGGTACGCCGATCGCCACTGCAAGTGGCACTGACCACCAGGCCTGCACACCCATGATCGACGCCATGAATCCTCCGGCACGTAGCCGTGGATGCCGGCGCCGAGATCAGGAACGAGAGCGTCACTCCGAACCACCCCCGCGGTGAGAAAACCGATGAAGAGGGGCACGGCAGAGCAGGAGCAGAAGGGCGTCACGATGCCTAGCAGCGCCGCGAGCACGTTGCCAACATCGCTGCGCCGGCCGGAGAGAAGCGCGCGCGTGCGCTCCGGCGAGACGAAGGTCCGCACCACGCCCATGCCGAATACCACGAGGGTAAGCAGCAGCAGAACCTTCGGCACTTCATAGACGAACAAATACACCGCGTCGCCGAAACGCAGTGCGAAGCGGTAGCGCCGGCGACGCAAAGAGCGAAGCGCCCCGCAGGGCGCTTCGCATCACGCAGCCCGGAACAGCTCACACCCGGTCGTAGCGGCGGCTCTTGAAGCTGATCGTGCGCACGAAATCCTCCTGGCTGCCGACGCGCCGGACATTCGCCCACGTCCCCTTGTAGTAGGGGTGATGTTGCGGTCCACCCTGTTCGTGGTCACGTCGCCCTGCACGCCGACGACGATGCACAGCGCCACCAAAAGGCTCAGGTAGCGCTCGAACAGGCTCGTCATCTTGCGGGGTG
>JAEUMW010000140.1 GCA_016791345.1 Betaproteobacteria bacterium
TGCCGGTGGTATCTGACTTTGTGATTTAAAGGGATGTGCTCTGGTGGGCGGTGCTGGGATCGAACCAGCGACCTCTCCCGTGTGAAGGGAGCGCTCTACCACTGAGACTAACCGCCCGGAAGAGGCGCGAATTTAAGCACAGGTCCGGAATGCCGGTCAATTTGCGGCCGGCGTGGGCAGAGCGGATGCGGGCGGGAGCGTGTCTTCCGCGCGGTGAGCCCGTAGAATTCGCCCTTATCATGATTCGCACCCGATTCGCTCCCAGTCCCACCGGCTATCTTCACATAGGCGGCGCACGCACCGCGCTGTTTTCCTGGGCCTACGCGCGCAGGCACGGCGGGCGCTTCATCCTGCGCGTCGAGGACACGGACCGCGAGCGCTCGACGGAAGCATCGACGCAGGTCATTCTCGATTCGATGGCGTGGCTCGGGCTCGCGCACGACGAGGGGCCGTTCCATCAGATGCATCGGCTCGGTCGCTACCGGGAGATCGCCGAACAGCTGATTCGCGAAGGCAAGGCTTACTACTGCTACGCGACGCGCGAAGAACTGGACACGCTGCGTGAGGCGCAACGAGCGGCGGGGCTCAAGCCGCGGTACGACGGGCGCTGGCGGCCGGAGCACGCCGTCGGCAAGCAGCCACCGGCGGGCGTGGAGCCCGTCGTGCGCTTCCGCAATCCGGACGAGGGCACGGTGGCATTCGACGATCTGGTGAAGGGCACCATCGCCGTGCACAACGGCGAGCTCGATGACCTCGTGATCCTGCGCGCCGACGGCGTGCCGACCTACAATTTCGGCGTCGTCGTCGACGATCTCGACATGAACATCACGCACGTCATCCGCGGTGACGACCACGTGAACAACACGCCGCGGCAGATCAACATCCTGCACGCGCTCGATGCGCCGCTGCCGCGCTTCGGGCACGTGCCGATGATCCTCGGGCACGACGGCGAGCGGTTGTCGAAGCGACACGGCGCGGTGAGCGTGCTGCAGTATCGCGACGACGGCTACCTGCCGGAATCGCTGCTCAACTACCTGGCGCGGCTCGGCTGGTCGCATGGCGACGAGGAGATCTTCTCGCTCGATCAGTTCGTCGCGTGGTTCGATCTGGAATCGGTGCAGCGCGCGCCCGCGAGGTTCGATCCGGAGAAGCTGCGCTGGATCAACCAGCAGCACCTCAAGCGCGCGGACGACACGCGGCTGGCCGAGCTCGTCGAACCGTTTCTCGCCGCCGACGGCTGTCGACTCGACGACGGTCCGGATGCCGCCGGCGTGATCGCGCTGGTCAAGGAGCGCGTTGCGACGGTGGAGGAGCTGGCCGACGCGATGGTGTATTTCTACCGTCGCATCGAGCCCGCGCAAGCCTTCCGCGATCAGCACTACACGGCCGCATCGGCATCAGCGGTCTCCATGCTGAGCCTCAGCCTGAAAGGCATCGACTGGAATCGTCAGTCGATCGGTCAGGCGATCAAGCAGGCCGCTGCGGAGCACCGGCTCAAGATGCCGCAGGTGGCGATGCCGCTGCGCGTGATGGTGACCGGAGAAACGCAGACACCGTCGATCGATGCCGTGATCGAGCTGATCGGCCGGGAACAAGTGTTGAAGCGTATCGATCAGGAGCTCGCGCGGTTTCCGCGCGAGTGAGACGCGGCGGGACGGCTCGCGTCAATTTCCCTTGAGGAGGCGCGCCCGTTCCCGCGTGTACTCGTCCTGCGTGATCTTGCCGGCATCCAGCGCCTGCTTGAGGTCGGCGAGCTGCTGACCGTACTTGGTCGTGGAAAGCTCGCTTTTCACTTCCTTTTCGCCGCCGCCGCACCCGGTCGCCAGAGCAAGCGCGAGCGACAGTACGACTCCTGCGATCTTGGCAGTGGCAGCGCGCATCCTGGACTCCGGATTGTGGGACGGGCGTTTCGACATCGAGCGTTTCCTCGTCGGTGCGGCCGTGGATTCTAGGAAGCGCTGCGCGCTGCGTCAACGCGACGCCGGCGCCGCGCCGTCACCAGTCGCCGATGATCCGGCGACGCTCGCGTTCGTATTCCTCGCGGGTGATTGCGCCGGAGTCCAATTGCTTGCGCAGGTTGGCGAGCTGCTGCCCGGTGCTCGCATCGGTGTTCCGGGTGGAAGAGGACCACCAGCCGCAGCCCGGCAGCAACGCTGTCGCGCCGATCGCGAGTGCGATCGACAGCGTCGAGAGCATGCGCGCAAAAGACCTCTGTCGCAGGTCGCGTCGAATAAGTTTCATGGGCAACGTGAGGAAGCGGGAAAGCCTGTACAGCTGCGGTCGGGCCGCTGCATTTGCCTGGAGTTTAGGCAAAGGCACACCGCGGCGTCAACGCAGCGGATTGCTGCTCACATGAGCCGGATCGCGAGAGCGATCGTTCCGGCTTTCGCCGCTTTCCGCAGCGCGGACAGCGCTACCTGGGCCGCGCCGGGGCGATACGGATTGTCCCTGCGGGTGAACGCCAGGGGTTGACCGGCGATTTCCAGCGCCTGCACGCCGCACCCGCTCGCCTCCACGACGTAGGTGATCTCGAAGCGCATGCCGGCCAGTACCAGTTCCGCGCGCAGACCGTCCAGTTCTCTGGGGATCGCCGGGTCGATCACCAGGTGCGATGCCTCGGCGCGCAGCCCCAGGAAACACCTGAGAATGAGCGCGACGGCGATGCCGGCGCCGCTCGAATAGACGCGCCAGCCGCCATCGAGCGGGATGTCTCCCGCGCGCACGCGGTCGTACTCGCGGTACGCCTGGTAGCGGTCCTTGAACGCCGCATCGCTGCTCGAGTAGTAACAGTTCGCCTGGCGACGGGTGGCGCCGGGGACGCGCTCCGCGAGGCCGATCGGCACCGCCTGGCACACGGCGCGAAAGAAGCCCGGTGCATCGCCATAGTGCCACAGCGCCTCGGCGTAGCGCAGATGCGCGTGCGTGTACATGAGGCCGATCTCGCGACCGAAGAAGGTGCTGCTCTCGGCGCGCTGGAAGAAACGCTGCGGGCCGCCGTGGTATCCCATGGGTCGATCGAAGAGCCGTGCGCCGTCGGGTGCGAGCAGATGTTTCGCGATGAGATCGAGATGGTGGTGCGCCTGTTCCGGCGTGAAGAGGCTGCCGAGAACCGCGTGAACCATCGGCAGCAGGCTGTACGACACGCCCGTGTTCCGATCGCCCGGGTGCAGCAGGTAGGTGATGTCCCCGCTGTCGGCGAAGTGTGCATAACCCGCAACCGTTTCGTTCACGATCAGCAGCCGCTGGAAATCCCCCAGCACCTCGTCTGCCCAGCCATCGAAACGCAGCGCGTCGGCGTTGCGGTTCACGCGGCGCATCGCCTGCGCGAGCAGCGTCAGGGTCTGCCGATGCAGGGTGACGGTCCAGGCGCTGCAGAGGTTCTCGCGAAACGACGGATCCGCCGGCTGCAGGGAGTC
>JAEUMW010000141.1 GCA_016791345.1 Betaproteobacteria bacterium
AAGCCGAAGCCGATCAGCGAAAGCGAGGTCCGCAGCCAGGCCATCAACGTTCGCTCGAACGCGAGAAAGCTGCGTTCGACCGCGAGCGAGGTACGCTGCTGTGCGAGCCGGGTGCCGCGGTCGGGCACCGACTCGGTTTCACCTGTCACGTCGGATGCCCCGCTCCAATCGGCTGCAACTCACGCACGCCATGACAGAAGCGGAACTTGCGGCCGCTGCCGCACGGACAGGGTGCATATGGGCCGCGCTTCCTGTCTTCCGCCTCAACAGCCGCCATCACCTCGGCCGGCGCTCGCCCACCCGAGAAGAGGTGACCCATCCGCTCCATTGCGGGCCGGGTATGCGTGAAGAACCTGTAGAGACCCGCACACAGGTAGTTATGTCCCGGCTCACCACCCGCTGACAGCACGAACCGATCCTTGGGGCAGCCACCGTTACACAGGGCGCGCACCTCGCATTTCTGGCACTGTTGCGTGAGCGTGTCACGCTTGTCCCGTCCGAACTTGCGTTGCTCGGGTGAGGCAACGAGCTGCAGCATATGCGTCTCGTGGATGTTGCCCAGCTTGAAACCGGGCTCGACGAAGTGATCACAGGCGTAGAGATCGCCGTTGTACTCGAGCGCCGGCCCGTTGCCGCAAGTGGGCGCGTGTATGCAGAGCTTGTATTGACCGAAGTACGCCTCGAGGGTGACGTCGAAAATCTGCACGAACACCTTCCCGACGTCGCGCCGGACCCACTCCTCGAAGACGTCGATGAGAAACTGGCCATACTGCTCGCCGCCCACCGAGCGGTCGGTGACAAGGGTGCCGGTCTGCGTGTAGAGCAGGCGCTTCTCCCGTGGCCGCGCGCTCCAGCCGAGGTTGGCGATATGAATCGTCTCCGCAGTCGCGCGTTCCACGATCGGAATGAACTGCATCCAAGTGGCACCCAGCTCATCGCGGAAGAACTGGTAGACGCGCCGTCCATGCTGCTGGTTGGCGGCGTTGACCGTGCACAGGATGTTGAAGTCCACCTGGTGCTCCCGCAGCGAACGCCAGCCTTTCATGACGAGGTCGAAGGTGCCCTCGCCGCCGCGGGTGACGCGGTTGGCGTCGTGGATGTCCCGCGGACCGTCGACTGAGAGCCCCACGAGGAAGCTGTTGGCCTTCAGAAACGCGCACCACTCATCGTCGAGTGCGATGCCGTTGGTCTGGAACGTGTGCCGGACCTGCTGCCCCGGGCGACGGTACTTCTCGACGAGCTCGATCGAGCGCCGGAAGAAATCGACACCCATCAGCGTGGGTTCGCCGCCTTGCCAGGCAACCGTGACTTCGGGTGTGCGGTGAGATTCGAGGAGCTGGCGGATGTACGCCTCCAGGGTGGCGTCGGACATCCGGTGCTTCTCGTTCGGATACAGCGCTTCCTTCGACAGAAAGAAGCAATACTTGCAGTCTATGTTGCAGGTCGAGCCGGACGGCTTCGCCAGCAGATGGAAGCGCAGCGGCGCCGCGCCGGCGAGCTTCGGGTCGAGTGCGGGCGATTGTTCCATCGGTTAAGGTTTCCCCGAAACTCGGCACTCGCCGTGCGGCGGTGCGTTCAGGCTGCGACCAGCATCTCAGGGAGCGGCTCAGGACCTCTTCCGCCGCTGCGATTTAAGCCGAATTGATTGTGACAGGATAAACGACAAAACCATCCCGATTCCATAAAAGAAGCTGACACCTCTTTCCGGTCAGAAGCCGAAGCATTGAAGTATTGCTCGGATAATTGGGTTTCGATCCGAACGTAATGGCTGGTGTGGTCACCGATACCTGCATCGAG
This sequence comes from Betaproteobacteria bacterium, assembly GCA_016791345.1. Classification (NCBI taxonomy): domain Bacteria; kingdom Pseudomonadati; phylum Pseudomonadota; class Betaproteobacteria; species Betaproteobacteria bacterium. The sequence goes on from JAEUMW010000141.1 coordinate 1,798, forward strand.
CACCGCCTCCTACGGGAGTGGTCCCATTTAGCCGCTGCTTGGAGCCTATGTGCCCGCCGGGACCGCCTCCTCTCCTTTCCATTCTTATCCACCGCGCGGCGATTTGGCCTTCAAACCACTCGCGATACCCCACGGCGCGGCGATCTCCGGGGGTTGATCGAGACTGGCGGCGGCACGATCGAGCGCGAGCAGTCGGGACGCGATGGATCGCGTGTATTCGTCGAGAGGAATCACGCACCAGCCGTGTTCGAACATCTCGCCCTCGAGCGGTGCCGGATAGCGCGGCTGCCCGTCGATCACGACATACGCGGTCGCCGCGAAACGCCGGTTCGCCAGGCCG
>JAEUMW010000142.1 GCA_016791345.1 Betaproteobacteria bacterium
ATGCCCTCCTCGGCCAGCTGATCCGGCCCCCACACGCTGAACCACCAGTCGGCGCCGAAGTCCTCGTCCACCTTGCGCATGGCGCGGCGAAAGTCGAGCGCCTGCTGAATCGATTCCTCCACCAGCGCGGTGCCGCCGGGCGGCTCCATCATCGCCGCCGCCACGTCGCAGGAGGCGATGATCGCGTACTGCGGGCTGGTCGACGTGTGCATGAGGTAGGCCTCGTTGAACACATCGCGATCGAGGCGCCGCGTCGCGGAATCCTGCACGAGGATCTGCGACGCCTGCGAGAGGCCCGCCAGCAGCTTGTGCGTCGATTGCGTGGAGATCACCATCGATTCGCGGCAGGCCGGGCGGTCGCGGCCGATCGCGTGCATGCCGGCGTAGAACGGGTGGAACGCCGCGTGCGGCAGCCATGCCTCGTCGAAGTGGAGCGTGTCGATGTGGCCGTCGAGCATCGCCTTGATGGTCTCGACGTTGTAGACGACGCCGTCGTAGGTGCTCTGCGTGATGGTCAGGATGCGCGGTTTGCCGCCCTCGCGCGCGAGCGGGTTCGCGTTGATCTTGCGCAGGATGTTCTCCGGCTTGAACTCCGCGAGCGGAATCGGCCCGATGATGCCGAAGTGGTTGCGCGTCGGCATCAGGAACACGGGCACGGCGCCGGTCATGGTGATCGCGTGCAGCACCGACTTGTGGCAGTTGCGGTCCACCACGACGACGTCGCCGGGCGCCACGGTGGAGTGCCAGACGATCTTGTTCGAGGTCGACGTACCGTTGGTGACGAAGAACAGGTGATCGCAGCCGAAGATCCGCGCCGCATTGCGCTCGCTCGCCGCCACCGGACCGGTGTGGTCGAGGAGCTGGCCGAGCTCGTCGACCGAGTTGCACACATCCGCGCGCAGCATGTTCTCGCCGAAGAACTGGTGGAACATCTGCCCGACCGGGCTCTTCAGGAACGCCACGCCGCCCGAATGCCCCGGGCAGTGCCACGAGTACGAGCCGTCCTGCGCGTAGTGCGTGAGCGCCCGGAAGAACGGCGGCGCGAGACTGTCCAGATACACGCGCGCCTCGCGCACGATGTAACGTGCGACGAACTCCGGTGTGTCCTCGAACATGTGGATGAAGCCGTGCAACTCGCGCAGCACATCGTTCGGGATGTGGCGCGAGGTGCGCGTCTCACCATAGAGGAAGATCGGGATGTCGGCGTTGCGCCAGCGGATCTCTTCCACGAATGCGCGCAGGTCGGCCACCGCCTTGTCCGCCTGCTCCGGCGAGCTGAACTCCTCGTCGTCGATCGACAGGATGAAGGCAGAGGCGCGGCTCTGCTGCTGTGCGAAGCTGGAGAGATCGCCGAAGCTGGTGACGCCGAGCACCTCCCAGCCTTCGTCCTCGATCGCCTTGGCGACGGTGCGGATCGACAGCCCGCTCGCGTTCTCGGAGCGGAAGTCCTCGTCGATGATGATGACGGGAAAGCGGAAGCGCATGGTCGTGGGCAGGCCGGGCCGGTTCGGCGGTGGCGGAATGCTCCCAGCGAACCCCGGCTCCGTCAAGCCCGAATCCGGGCGCGCGCCCTAGGCCCTGGGCGGGCGGGTGACGCGCCGGAACAGCACTGCGATCTCGCCGACGATGCCACGCCGGAACAGCAGTACGCAGACGACGAAGATCACCCCCTGCGCCACCAGCGTCCAGCGCCCGAAAACGGCCGCGTTCTGCAGCACGACCACCAGCGCCGCGCCCACGAGCGGGCCGAATACGGTGCCGAGCCCGCCCAGCAAGGTCATCAGGACGACCTCGCCCGACATGTGCCAGTGCACGTCGGTGAGCGACGCCAGCTGCAGGACGAGGCATTTCATGGCGCCGGCGAGCCCCGCCAGCCCCGCCGACAGGGTGAAGGCGAGGAGCTTCACGCGGTCGACGTCGTAGCCGAGCGAGACGGCCCGCGGTTCGTTCTCGCGGATCGCCTTCAGCACCTGGCCGAAGGGCGAGTGGATGGCGCGGTAGACGATCCAGAATCCGGCCGCGCAGATCGCGAGCACGACGAAATACAGGTTGAGGTCGCTCGACAGGTCGAGAATGCCGGCAAGCCTGCCGCGGGGAATGCCCTGCAGTCCGTCCTCGCCGCCGGTGAAACTGAGCTGGATCCAGACGAAATACATCATCTGCGCCAAGGCGAGCGTGATCATGGCGAAGTAGATGCCGGCGCGGCGGATGGCGAGGCTGCCGAAGACCCAGCCGAGCGCGACGGCGAAGGCGGTGCCGGCGAGAATGCCTGTCACGGGTCCCGCGCCCAGATCCTTGCACAGATAGCCGGTGATGTAGGCCGCGCCGCCGAAGAAGGCCGCGTGCCCGAACGAGAGCAGTCCGGAATAGCCGAGCAGCAGGTTGAAGGCCGTCGCGAACAGCGCGAAGCAGAGGATCTTCATGAGCAGCACGGGATACACGCCGAGGAACGGCGCCGCCACCAGCGCCGCCAGCAGCAGCGCCATGACGCGGTAGTCGCGCGCCATCGCCGCCCGCCCCTCGCGGCCGGCGGTCATCGGCTGCGCCCGAAGAGCCCGGCGGGCCGCAGCAGCAGCACGATCACCATGATGAGAAAGATGATGGTGGCGGAGAACTCCGGGAAATAGACCTTGGTCAGCCCTTCGATCAGACCGAGGCCGAGGCCGGTGACAATCGAGCCGAGGATCGACCCCATGCCGCCGATCACCACCACCGCGAACACGACGATGATGAGCTTGGACCCCATGTCGGGGCTCACCTGGAACACCGGCGCGGCGAGCACCCCGGCGAATGCCGCCAGCGCCACGCCGTAGCCGTAGGTGAGCGTGATCAGCAGCGGCACGTTCACGCCGAACGACTGCAGCAGCTTCGGGTTCTCGGTACCTGCGCGCAGGTAGGCGCCAAGCCGCGTGCGCTCGATCAGGAACCAGGAGACGAGACACATCGCGATCGACGCGACCACCACCCACGCCCGGTAGTTCGGCAGGAAAACGAAGCCGAGATTGGTACCGCCCGCGAGCACATCCGGGATGTCGTAGCTCTGGCCCGAGCTGCCGAACTCGTTGAAGAAGATGCCTTCGATGATGAGCGCGAGCCCGAAGGTGAGCAGCAAGCCGTAGAGATGATCGAGGTGATACAGGCGCCGCAGCATCGTGCGCTCGAGCACCACGCCGATCGCGCCCACCAGCAGTGGTGCGACGAGCAGCGCCCACCAGTACGACAGGCCGAACTTCGTGAGGCCGATCCACGCGAAGAACGCGCCCATCATGTACTGGGCGCCGTGGGTGAAGTTGATGATGTTGAGGAGCCCGAAGATGATGGCAAGCCCCAGGCTCAGCACGGCGTAGAACGAGCCGTTGATGAGCCCCACCAGCAGCTGGCCGAAGAGACCCTGCAGCGGAATGCCGAAGATCTCGATCATCGCGCGCCCTCTCGCTGCGGCCTCACCCGTCGTGCCGTGCTACTTCTTCACCAGCGGGCACTTGCTCTGCGACAGCGGCGTGAACGCCTGCTCGCCCGGCACCGTCTGCACGACGTTGTAATAGTCCCACGGCTGCTTCGAGTCCGCCGGCTTCTTCACCTGGAAGAGGTACACGTCGTGCACGTGCAGCCCGTCTTCGCGGATCTTCCCGTTCTTCGCGAAGAAGTCGTTCACCGGGGTTGCTCTCATCTTCTCCATCACCTTGGCCGTGTCGTCGCTGCCAGCGGCCTTGATGGCATTGAGATAGTGCATCGTCGCGGAGTAGTCGCCCGCCTGCACCATGGTCGGCATCTTCTTGTGGCGCTCGAAAAATTTCTTCGACCAGGTGCGCGCGGCATCGTCCCTGTCCCAGTAGAACGACTCGGTGACGTAGAGATCCTGCGCCGCCTTGAGCCCCACGCTGTGCACGTCGGTGATGAAGATGAGCAGACCGGCGAGCTTCTGCTTCGGCGTGATGCCGAACTCCGCCGCCTGCTTGATGGAATTCTGCGTGTCGGTGCCGGCATTGGCCAGCCCGATCACCTTCGCACCCGAGGCCTGCGCCTTGAGCAGGAAGGAGGAGAAATCCTGACCGGGGAACGGATGGCGCACCGA
>JAEUMW010000143.1 GCA_016791345.1 Betaproteobacteria bacterium
GTTCCGAGTATCGCTCGCGCGCCGCGGAACCGCTGGCCCCGATCTGCGGAAAGAGCGCGGAGTTCACCACGCCGGCCTGGGCACGCGCCTGCTCGACGCGGGCCGATGCGATCATGAGGTCCCGGTTCTCGGCGAGCGCGATCTGGATGAGCGCCCGCAGCGCTTCGTCCTGGAAGAGCTGCCACCACGCCAGCTCGGCGAGCGAGCCGCCTTCGGCATCCGGCGTTCGCCATGCAGACGGCGGGTCGACTTGCGGGCGCTCGTACTTCGGCGCGAAGGAACAGCCTGCCAGCAGCGCAGCGCAGACCAGGGCCGCGACGGTCCTGCTCACGAGGCGTTTCCGGACTGCGTGACGGATCGCGGCTGCACCCGGTCGCTCCATCCCCAGGCGAAGTCGCGCGCGTCGTCGGCGAGGAGGTTCTCCTCCGGACGCAGCGGGATGAACAATGCGATGAGCAGCGCGAGCGCGTTGGCGGCCAGCAGAAATCGCCGCCCCGCGCGCTGGCCGACGGCTTGCGCATTGTAGGCGACCCATGAGCCGACGACGCCGGCGGCCTGCTCCTTCGCGATGGCGGGCGCACTTCCGCGCGAGACGACATGCTGTTCGACGCGTTCCAGCACCTGCGCGTAGGCGGGGTTGTTCCGGTTCACTCGCTGCCCCAGCGAGTCCTGACCGACGTCGGTGCCACGTTGGATGACGATCACGGCAGTGAATGCCAGAAGCAGGGTGGCGGAGGATCGCAGCGCCACCTTCACCCCCGCGAGCTGGCGCACCGCCGCCGCATTCTGTCCCGAGAAGGTAAGACGCAGCGCGGTCGGAAATACCAGGCCGGCCCCCGCAGCCCAGACGCACAGCATCGCGCTCACGGTCGCCTTGGCGGTGTACAGATCCGCCTGCAGAAACCACAGTCCGCCCGCGAGGCTCGACGCAAGTCCGGCCCAGAGCGCGACGAGGTTCGTCTTGCGACCATAGAGGAAACCGCTGGCGAGACAGGAGCTGAGGATCGCGACGGCGGGAAAGAAGAGGATCCATCCCTCGACCACGCTCGGATATCCGCGCAACTGTAAATAGCTGGGCAGCGTGATCAACATTCCCACCGCCGCACCGGCGAAGAGGGCGATGACGGGCAGCGTCAGCGCGAGCGTGCGAAACCCCGCAAGCCGCAGGTTGACGAGCGGGTCGGTCGAGGTAAGCGTCGTCCAGACGAAGCCGGCAAATGCGAGGGTGCCGCCCGCGATGGAGAAGGCGACAAGGTTCGAATCGAACCAGCCGAAATATTGGCCGCGCAGCACGACGAAGACGGCGACGGCGATCGACGCCGTCAGCAGCAGGATTTCGAGCGGGTTCAGCCGGAGCGGCACGGGCTGCGCCGGCTGGTCGCGGACGAGGGCGCGATGGCCGGTGACGGCGAGGACGAGAAAGGTCACGCCGGCGACGCCATAGATGCTGCGCCAGGACGTCTGGAATTCGAGGAACCCGCCCACCGCAGTGCCGACGAACAGGCCGCCGTAGGTCGCGGCATTGACGACGGCCATGGCGAGTCCCTTGCGGCGCGGGAAGGCGAGCCACATCTGCGAGAGTGCCACCGCGAGCACCAGGCCCTTCGCGCTCATCAGCAGGCGCGCCACGATCATCGCGTAGAGCGACTCGGCAAGGGCAGCCACGACGAAACCGGCGCCCGCGAGTACCGCGCCCGCGAGGAAGGTGCGTTGCGAACCGTAGCTCGCGACGAGAGGCACGCTCAGCAGCGGAGCGAGGATGAGCAGCACCAGGTACGGGCCGGTCGCCCACTGGTAGCGGTACATGTCGGTGTCCAGGCCCTGCAGGATGAGCGTGTTGGACAGAAGCAGTGCGGTGACCGCCACCTCGGCCAGGACGACACTCGGCGTCGTCACCGCCATCACCCACCACTTGCGGGCAAGCCCGAGCCAGACGATCTCGTCGCCGGCGGCAACCGGGGCAGCAGCCGTGGCGGCAGGTGGTTCGCTCATGGCGTGGGCCGCGTCACTGTGCCGGCGGGCTCGCTGCGTTCGCCGGTGCGCTCGGGGTCGCCGCGCCGGGCGCGTCGCTCGGGCCGCTGTGGGAGATCGCCACCGTGGCCGAGAGGCCGGGCCGCAGCTGCGACCAGCGCTCGTCGCGCTCGACGACCACGCGCACCGGCACGCGCTGGATGATCTTCGTGAACTCTCCCGTGGAGACGTCGCGCGGGATGAGCGCGAACTGCGCGCCGGTGGCCTTGCCGACCCACAGCACGTGCCCCTCGAACGGTTCGGAGAATGCGTCGACCGCCACGCGGACCGGGTGCCCGGCGCCCACGCCCTTGAGCTTCGTCTCCTCCAGGTGTGCGGTCACGTAGAGGTTCTCCGTGTCGTAGAGGCTGAAGATGGGCACGCCCGGCGTGCCGAAATCGCCGCGGAACTTGAAGCGCTTGGCCACGACGCCATCGAAGGGCGCCACGACGTCGGTATAGGCGAGCTGTGTCTGCTGCAGGGCAAGCTCGGTGCGTGCGGATTCGACGCGTTCGGCGGCGGCTTCCACCTTGCGCCGTGCCTCGGCGATCTCGAGCGGTCCCTGCCGCGCCAGCGCAAGCTGGGCCTGTGCTTCGCGTCCGCGCTGGTCCGCGGCCTGTGCCAGCGCCTCCGCCGCCTTCACGCGCGCGAGATCGCTTCTCGCCTGCGCGAGCTTTGTCGTCGCCTGGGCATGCTGCGCGGTTGCGGTGGCGAGCGACGTCTGCTTCGCGTCGCGCTCTTCCGGCGCCACGGCGCGGTCCTCGACCAGCGCGTTCCAGCGCTCCGCGGTGACCCGCGCAAAGTCGAGATTCGCCTGCGACGCCTGCAATCCCTGCTCGGCGAGCCTGACATCGTGCGCGAACGTGGCGCGCACCTGGGTGAGGTTGTGCGCGGTGGACTGACTCTGGCTCTGCGCGACCGCGAGCTGATGCTCCGCCGCGGCGATCTGCTGCGGCACCTGGGCTTCGAGACGCTCCAGCGCTGCCACTGCCGTCGCGTGGTCCGCTTCCGCGACCTTCAGCGCGGCCCCGGCCTGCGCCACCTTGTGCTGGTACGGAACGGGGTCGATGCGGGCGAGCAGCTGGCCGCGAACGATGGGCTGGCTGTCCGCGACCAGCATCTCGGTGATCTGCCCTTCGACGCGCGGCGCGAGCTCGACCATGTCGGACTCGATGAAGGCATCGTCGGTGATGGAGTGCGTGAGCCGGTAGCCGACCCACCAGACGAGCAACACCAGCAGCACCAAGCCGGCGAGGCCAACAGCGATCAGCGCGGGCCGCGATTGCAGCAACGCGTGCGCAGGATGCTGGGTGGCAGCGGGTTCCGGCAAAGAAACAGTCCCCTTACGGCCCCGCGGGGCGGGGCGAAGCGAGGGGAATTAGACACGATTTCCCGTACCGTTGCAGCCTCGGGGGCGCGCGAGCACACCGGCGTGAGTGCCGCTGAAAGCGCCAACCCGTGGGCGAACTTCATCCGAGTGGCGCGTCCGGCAGTGGAGGGTTCCGCGTCTGCCTTCTACCTGAGACCGACCAGCAGCACGGCCCGTCGCTCGTCTGCAGACGATCTCCAGCCTGTCGCCGACGTTGGCGTGCGCCACCTGCCAAGCGCCGCCGAACACGAAGGCCGGCGCCGCGCGTGGGAGAAGCGGATCGAAACCGGCAGTGCGCTCAGCGGCGATCCCGTGGCTGCCGTTCGGTCGCGCCGAGCGTGAGCGCCCGGCGCGTGATGGCGAGATGCTACGGCTTGCCAGCGATCAGTCCGCGCGCCCGCAACTGCCCGATGATGACAGCGGCAAAACGCGGGGTTTCCTGCGCGACCGCTGCGGGATTGATGGTTTCGGTGGTCGCCGACCAGATGAGCCGCCGCGTCTTCGTGTCGTAGAGGCTGCTTTCGACCTGCGCGACATCGAACTGATTGACCTGTGTCGCCGGAAACCACATCGGGCCGTAGAAGCCGCCGCCGTATGGCCCCCACGGTCCCCACACGGCGGGACCGGGCACCATCGCGGTCGAGACCTGCGTGCGCGTGTCGACGTTGAGGAGACGCACCACCAGCAGGCCGTCCGCGCCAGACTTTTCGACCGCGGCGGCAAACGCGGCGTCGTTCATCCGGGTTTCATCCGAGGCGACCGTGTAGCCGGGGATGCCCTCGACTCCCGCAGCCTGCAGTTGCGCTGCGAAGCTGTCTTCGAACACGCGGCGGTCGGCAACCTGCCCGCCGACACCCACCACGACGATGCGCTTCATCGGACCGCCGGTGTAGCTGGTGTCGAACCACGCCGAGCGGATCGTCGTGGAAGCGCATGCAGCCAGCACGAGAGCGGTGCACAGCAGGAAGAGGGGGCGCAGCAGCTTCATCGCGAAGTCCTCGTTGGATGACGTGAGGCAATGGTACCGGGATGCGGCACCACCCTGCTGAAAACGGTAACACCGTGAGAGCGTTTTCGGCTTGAGAGAAACGGCGCCACCGTCGAACGAGGCGGCAACGGTCGCCCAGTCTTATCGATTACGCAGTCTTGTCGATCAT
>JAEUMW010000144.1 GCA_016791345.1 Betaproteobacteria bacterium
CCGCTTCGCCGACCGCGACGTGCGCGCGCGCTTCTTCGACCTGGCGCGCGAACTCGGCTCGCTCGGCGCATGGGTGCGCCTGCATTACGTCTATCCCTACCCGCACGTGGACGAGCTCATTCCGCTGATGGCCGAGGGGAATCTCCTGCCCTACCTCGACGTGCCGTTCCAGCATGCGAGTCCGCGCATCCTCAAGCTGATGAAGCGCCCGGCCAGTGCCGAGGACAACCTCGCCCGCATCCGCGCGTGGCGCGCCATCTGTCCGGAACTCGCGATCCGCAGCACCTTCATTGTCGGCTTTCCCGGCGAGACCGACGCCGAGTTCGACGCTTTGCTCGCGTTCCTGGAGGACGCGCAGCTCGACCGCGTCGGCTGTTTCGCCTATTCGCCGGTCGACGGCGCACGCGCCAACGCGCTCCCGGGACACGTCCCGGAAGAGGTCAAGGAAGAACGGCGCGAGCGCTTCATGACGCTGCAGGAAAGGATCAGCGCGGAGCGGCTGCGGGCGAAGGTCGGAAGGGTTCTCGACGTGCTCGTCGACGAAGTGCACGGCACCAGGGCAATCGCGCGCTCGTTTGCCGACGCTCCCGAGATCGACGGCGTCGTGCACGTGTCGAAGGCGCGCGGCGTGGCGGTGGGCGATCTCATCCGCGTGCGCGTGGTGAAATCGGACAGCCACGACCTCTGGGCCGAGGCCGTGCGTTGAAAATCAATCCCCGCATCCTGCACTGGATGCGGCGGCTGAGACGCAACCTGCTCGCGCTGTGGTTCGCGTGTCGTCACCCCGGCACCCCGCTGCTGGCGAAGATCCTCGCGGTGCTCGTCGCCGGCTATGCTTTCAGTCCGATCGACCTGATTCCCGATTTCATCCCCCTCATCGGCTATCTCGACGAATTCATCCTGCTGCCCGGTGCCATCTACCTGATCTTCCGCCTGATCCCGCCGCCGGTGCTGGACGAATGCCGTGCGCGCGCCGACAGGCATCTGCGCGAGCACGAACACAGCCCGCGCAGCTATGTGGCTGCCGTCGTCATCGTGCTGCTCTGGGGCGCCCTGCTGTGGTGGCTGTGGACGCGATACGGCGCCGCCGCCATTGCATGGCTGCGCACCGCGCTGGCGTGACGCGTACTTTAGCGCGCGAGGCCGGCAGTGAGGTCGCTGTCGCCCTCGCGCAGGTACGCGAACGGCATGTGCGCCGTGCCGTGCGCGAGACCGGGACAGCCATCGCCGTCGACCGCGATCAGCCCGACCTGCGCGCCGACGGTGTCCGCCATCTCGGCGAGCACGCGCTCGACGGCGGCCGGCGCTCCGAGACCGCGCCCGATCCAGTCGCACACCCGTTTCGTCGCCAGGGTGCGCAACATGAGTTCGCCGTGTCCCGTGGCGGACGCCGCTGCTGTGGGCGTCGCGTAGTTGCCGGCACCGGGCACCGGCGTATCACCGACCCTGCCCGGAAGCTTGAGCGCAACGCCTCCGGTGGACGTCGCGGCGGCGAAGCGCCCGCGCGCGTCGCGCGCGACGGCACCGACCGTGCCGCCTCGCTCCTGCCGTCGTTCGCGCCATCGCGCCCGCGCGCGTTCGGTCACCGGATCGTATTCGGCAAAGCCCATCCCCCGCGCAAAGCGCAGCGCGCCCGCCCCGACCAGCAGCACGTGGCCGGTCTCTTCCATCACCCGTCGCGCCACCAGAACCGGATTGCGCACGTGCATGAGTGCCGCCACCGCGCCGGCGCGCAGCTCCTCGCCGTCCATCACCTGCGCGTCCATCTCGGCCTCGCCATCCAGGTTGAGGCAGGCACCGGTGCCGGCGTTGAAGAGCGGGTCGTCCTCCAGCGCCACGACCGCCGCCGCCACGGCGTCGATGGCGGCGCCGCCTGCGGCGAGAATCCGGCGTGCGAGCGTTGCCGCTGCGCGCACGCCGCGCACCGCGTCCTCGTGCGCGTCCGCGTCCCAGACGCCGGCTCCCCCGTGCACCACCAGACCGTAACGCATCAACCCTCCCTCTGCAGCGTATGGGTGAACCCAGGGACGCAGCACTTATAATCCCTGATCTCCATGACGCCCGTCGACGCTCCCCGCATGCCTCCGCGCAGGCGCGCCCTGCGCGAAGTCTCGCCACGCGACCTGCTGCTCGCCGTGGGACCGGCGCTCGTCCTCATCGCCCTCGCCTTCTGGATCGCGTTCAAGTTCGTCCAGCCCGCGCCGCCGCGTCGTCTCACGATCGTGACCGGCGCCGAAGGCGGCGCCTACTACGCGTTCGCCGAACGCTACCGCAGCATTCTCGCGCGCCACGGCGTCACGCTCGACATCCGCACCTCGGCCGGCTCGCTGGAAAACCTGGCGCTGCTGATGAACCCCGAGGCCGGCGTCGAGGTCGGTTTCGCCCAGAGTGGAACCAGCTCCGTGGGCAGCAACTCCCGCATATTCTCGCTCGGCAGCATCTACTACGAGCCGGTTTGGATCTTCGTGCGGCAGAAGCTCAAGGTCCGCAGCCTGGTGCAACTGCGCGGCAAGCGCGTCGCCGTCGGTCCCGATGGCAGCGGCACCCGCGTGCTGGCCCTGCAGCTGCTGGCGCTCAATGGCGTGCCCCTGCCGCCGACCGAACTCGCCTACGCCGGCGCGAAGGAGGCCGCGGAAGGGCTTATCGAGGGCGACCTGGACGCAGCCTTCATCGTGTCCGCACCTCAGGCCAGGGTCGTGCAGGACCTGCTCTCGACGCCCGGCATCGCGCTTATGAGCCTCGACAACGCACCGGCGTATCTGCTGCGCTTTCCCTTCCTGACCAAGCTCACGCTGCCGCGCAGCACGGTCGACTTCATCCACGACATCCCGCCGCACGATGTGTCTCTGGTCGCGCCGACGACCAACATCGTGTGCACCGAGGATCTGCATCCGGCGCTGGCCTATCTGCTGCTCGCCGCAATGAAGGAAGTGCACGGCGGGGCCGGCTGGTTTCAGACCCAGGGCAAATTCCCGGCGCCCATCGATGTCGATTTCCCGCTCTCGGACCAGGCCGAGCGCTTCTATCGCTCCGGCGTCCCCTTCCTGTACAAGTATCTGCCGTTCTGGCTGGCGAACCTGGTCGAACGGCTCTGGGTGCTCCTGCTGCCCCTGGTCGCGGTGGTGGTGCCGCTCACGAAGGTGGTGCCGCCGCTCTATGCGTGGCGCGTGCGCTCGCGCGTGTATCGCTGGTACGGCGAGCTCAAGTTCTTGGAACAGGAGGTCGCGGCACACCCCGCGCGGGACGCGATTCCCGATCTCCTGCGGCGGCTCGATCGCATTGACCACTCGGTGGCGCAGATCAGCGTGCCTCTCTCCTACGCCGACCAGCTCTACACCCTCAAGGAGCACATCCGCCTGGTACGGCGCGAGATCCGCGAGCAGCACCCTGGACTGCGTGCGGCAGCGCCCGACGCCGTCCCCCCTCAGACCACCTGACGCGCTGGCGCCTGCCCGAAGAACGCCTCCGCGTCCTCCTGCCGGCGCGTGCGCCTCATCGGCGGCAGGCTCTGCCAGATGCGCCGGCCATACGGCCTGGAAACGAGGCGCGTATCGCAGATCATCAGCACGCCGCGGTCGGTCTCGTCCCGGATGAGACGCCCGGCCCCCTGCTTGAGCGTGATGACCGCCCCGGGTACCTGATACTCCATGAAGGCATTGCGCCCGCTGCGCGTGAACCAGTCGATACGCGCCGCGAGCACGGGGTCGTCCGGCGGCGCGAAGGGCAGCCGGTCGATCACCACGACCGACAGCGCCGGGCCGCGCACGTCCACGCCCTCCCAGAAGGTCTGACTGCCGAGAAGCACGGCATTGCCGAGCTTGCGGAAGCGCTCCAAGAGATCGTTCTTCGGCCCATCGCCCTGCACCAGGATCGGGAAGTCGAGGCCCTCGCGCCGGAACGCCGCCTCCAGCAGTTCGCGCGCGATTCGCATCGCCTTGAGCGAGGTGAAGAGGCAGAACGTGCGCCCCCCGGCAGCGCGGATGACCGGCAGCGCCGCCGCCACCACGGCCGCGGTATAGCCTTCCGACGCCGGCTCGGGCATCGTCTCCGGCACGTACAGCAGGCCCTGGCTCGCATAGTCGAAGGGGCTGTCCCACGCCGCAGTCGTTGCATCCATGAGCCCCATGTCCTCGGTGTAGTGGCGGAAGTCGCCGCGCACCGAGAGCGTGGCCGAGGTGAAGATCCATGCGCGCGGATGCCCCTCGAGCTGCCGCTTGAAGACTTCGGCGATCGAGAGCGGCGTGGCATTGAGCTGCAGGGCGTGCGGGAAGAGCTCGACCCAGCGCACGCAGTCGCCGGCGACGCCGGAACGCCAGCGCTCGATGCGTTGCGCGAGATCCTGCGCACGTGCCAGACAGCGCTCGAAGCCGTCGCTGCGCGCCGCCTGCGTCTCCAGCAGCGCACGCAACGCCTGCAGCTTGTCGAGCATGCCGGCAAGCGCGCGCTCGAAGCGCGGATCGTGCTCGACGGCAGACCACGGCAGCCGCCCCTCGGAGCGCTCGAAGGCGAGCCGCAGGTCTTTCGCTGCCTTGTCCAACGCCTGCGCTGCCGGGGCAAGCTGCGACACGAAATCCGGTGCGCTCGCCACCGCCTCCAGCCGGCTGTCGCGCGCGAGCTCGATCGCCTGCGAGGTCGAGACGCTCTCGCCGAAGAAGAGGCTCGCCGTTTCCGGCAGCTGATGCGCTTCGTCGAAGACCACCGTGTTGCAGGCAGGCAGGAGCTCCGCCGTGCCCTCGTCGCGGAGCATGACGTCCGCGAAGAAGAGATGATGGTTGACGACCACGACGTCCGCCGCCATGGCCCGGCGCCGCGCCTCCATCACGAAGCAGTCCTTGTGCTGCGCGCACTCGGCGCCGAGGCAGTTTTCCCGCGTCGAGGTGACCCACGACCAGATGCCGGCGCCCTCCGGCACGCCGGCGCATTCGGCCTTGTCGCCGCTGCGCGTCTTCTTCGCGAAGCGCGCGATGACCGGCAGGTGGCGCGCGTCGTCGCGGCTCGCGAAGCGTCCTTCGCTCTGCGCGCGCTCCAGGTAGTGCAGGCAGACGTAGTTCGCCCGCCCCTTGAGCAGCGCCACCGTGACCGGCACCTTCAGCGCATCGCGCACGGTCGGCAGATCCTTGGTGAAAAGCTGGTCCTGCAGGGTCTTGGTGCCCGTCGAGATGATCACCTTGCCGCCCGCGAGCAGTGCCGGGACCAGATAGGCCAGCGTCTTGCCGGTGCCCGTGCCTGCTTCCGCGACGAGCACGCCATGGCGCTCGATGGCATCGGCGACCGCCTGCGCCATCGCGAGCTGCTGCGCGCGCGGCCGGTAGCTGGACACCGTCGCGGCGAGCGCACCGGTTGCGGAAAAGACGGAGGCGAGGTCGGTCATGGGCAGGCAGTGTCAAGTGTACTGTGCAGTACGTCTGTTTCGTGCGCCGGGCAGCGGCGCCCCCGCACGCCCGGGTGTATGGATGGATCTCGTGATAACCTCCACGCCGCAACCGCCCCGCTTTTCCGACCGACCACTCTCGATCCCATGCCGTCCTGGCGCGCCCTCGTCTGCCACCCCGCAACACCGGGCCGCCATGTGATCGACATCCAGGCAAGCGCGGAGCGGGCCTCACCGCAAAGACTGGTGCTGCGTTACGCGCTCACGGGTCAGCTCGAACACCTGCGCGTGCCGGTGGCTCAGCCATCGCGCTGCGGGGAACGACTCTGGGAGCATACCTGCTTCGAGGCCTTCATCGCATCGATGGACACACCGGCTTACTGGGAACTCAACCTCGCACCTTCCACGGCGTGGACAATTTACGCGTTCCGCCGCTACCGCGACGGCGGCACGGTGGAGATCGACCGCGGTCCCGCCCTCTCCGTGCAACGCACCCCTGAACGTCTCGATCTCACCGCCACGCTCGATCTCGATACCCTGCCAGGTGTGCCGACGCATGCACCGCTGCGGCTCGGATTGTCCGCAGTCGTCGAGAACGAACGGGGCGAGCGCTCCTACTGGGCGCTGCGTCACCTGCCCGGTCAGCCCGATTTCCATCATCCGGAGGCGTTCGTGCTGACACTCGCGCCCACGGCGGGCGACGTCGCGGGTGCTGCACGATGAAGGTCGGCATCGAGCGCCTGCTGGAAGAGCCGCAACTGCGGCGGCCGCTCCAAGGGCGCCGGGTGGCGCTGCTCGCCCATCCGGCCTCCGTCACCCGGTCGCTCACGCATTCGCTGGATGCGCTCGCCGCGTGCGACGGCATCGAGCTTGCCGCGGCGTTCGGACCGCAGCATGGCCTGCGCGGCGACAAGCAGGACAACATGATCGAGTCGCCCGATTTCCTCGATCCGGTCCACCGCATTCCTGTGTTCAGCCTCTACGGGGAAGTTCGCCGCCCGACACCGGCGATGATGAGCACGTTCGACGTGCTGCTGGTCGACCTGCAGGACCTGGGCTGCCGCATCTACACCTTCATCACGACGCTGCGCTACGTGCTGGAGGCGGCAGCCGCCCACGGCAAGGCAGTCTGGATATTGGACCGTCCGAATCCCGTCGGGCGCCCGGTCGAGGGATTGCGGCTGCGGCCGGGCTGGGAGAGTTTCGTCGGCGCCGGGCCCCTGCCGATGCGGCACGGCCTGACGCTGGGCGAGCTCGCGCGCTGGTTCGTCGCATCGTTGCGTCTCGGTGTGGACTGTCAGGTCGTGAGCATGACGGACTGGGCGCCCACGCACGGCCCCGGGCATGGCTGGCCTCTCGACGAGCGCATCTGGATCAATCCGAGCCCGAATGCGCCGAATCTCTGGATGGCGCGCTGCTACCCCGGAACGGTGATGCTCGAAGGCACGACGCTGTCGGAGGGGCGCGGCACGACGCGGCCGCTGGAACTGGTCGGAGCAGCGGATATCGAGCCCGGACGACTGCTCGCCGCGATGGCCGGGATCGCCCCGCACTGGATGCACGGCTGCCGGCTGCGGGAGTGCTGGTTCGAACCCACCTTCCACAAGCACGCGGGTAGCCTCTGCGCCGGCATTCAGATCCACGCCGAAGGAGACGGTTACGACCACGACGCGTTCCGCCCCTGGCGCCTCGTCGCCCTCCTTCTCAAGGCCCTGCGCACACTGCGGCCGGACTACCCGATCTGGCGCGATTTCCCCTACGAGTACGAGCACGATCGGCTCGCCTTCGATCTCATCAACGGCAGTGAACTGCTGCGCCAGTGGGTCGACGATCCATCAGCCGACGCCGCCGATCTGGAGGCGCTCACGATCCCCGACGAAGTCGCGTGGCGGGAAGAGCGCGAGGCATTTCTGCTGTATCCTGCTGGCTGAGTCAGGCCGACGGCAACGAATGCGGAGTACGCCATGAGCGACAAGCTGGATCAGACCGGGCTGGTCATGGTGCTTCTCGAGCGCCTAGAGAAGCAGCGTCTGCCGCGCGCGCTGCAGATGAAGGAGAAGGTCGACCGCGGCGAGCGGCTGGCGGACGTGGAACTGACGCATCTCGAGGAAATGCTGAGCGACGCCAACCAGATGCGGCCGCTCGTCGAGCAGCACGCGGAATATCAGGCACTCGCAGCGCGCGTCGTCAGTCTCTACAGCGAGATCACGCAGAAAGCGCTCGAAAACGAGAAGAGCGCCTGATCTGTCGCCGCGCCACTGATTTGCCTTTGCCCAACGTGCATCAGTCACCCCCAGATCTGGGACTGGTCCAGGTCCTTCTCGACGAACTGCAGAAGCACACCCTTCCGCGAACCCTCGATCTCAAGGAAAGGGTCGATCGAGGCGAGCCGCTCGACGAGTTCGATCAGACATTTCTCGAGCAGGCCCTCGATCTTGCCACCCGGTTCGACACCCTCACCGAGCACCACGTCGAGTACCAGGCGCTGGCGGCTCGCGTATCCCACCTGTACCACGAGATCACGGCCAAGGCGCTGCAGAACGCAAGCCAGCACTCCTGAACCCTCCTGAAATCCTCGCTGCCTGACGCTGCACATCCCGCACTGAGAGTGGTTTCCGCTCACCGCGTCGTATCAACCACTCATCGCTACCGGGTACGGCCGCTCGGGCGTCGGCGCTAACATCTGCTGCTTCAACAGTAACCATCCCCGCGGCAACACCGGCACTGTGCCGGGCGCCGTTCCGAATCTCAGTCGATCGATCGTCTCCATGAGCGTGGGTACCGTTGTCATCGTCCATCCCCAGCGTCACTCGACGTTCGAGGTCGCGCAGGAGTGAAACGGCGATGCTGATTTCAGCGAGCCTGCAGCGGCTGCAGCAGCTTCGGATCCAATGGAAGGATCAGTCCGAGGCGAGTTGGACGCCCGCGTCGGCGCGCCTGCGCAACTGGCATGAAGATCCGCGCATCATTGCCTGGTGGCAGGCGCAAATCGGCGTGACACTGCGCTGGCTGAATCCGACGCGACGCCGTCTCCTCCTCGGAGCCACGGCAGTTCTCGTGGGGACGCCGCAACTCGTAAAGGCCGCGTCGTCGGTCGAAGCCTTCCCCTTGACCAGTGGCGTCATCGCTTCTGCCTTGGCATTGACGGTCATGCTGCTTGGAGTTTGCCTCACGGCATCCGCTCGCTTCGCCACCCTCCCGGCAGTGGTCCGGCGCCACCCGCAGTTCACCCTGCACGGGCTCTTCTGGGGTCTGCTGCTGCTGCTCTGGTTGGCGCCGGACGGCCCGTCCGGTTGGCGAAGCGTGCTGATCGGGGTCGCCCTCATGCTCCCGCTGCTCCTGTGGCGCATGAGCTACCTGCTGCTCTCGGGTCAGCGCGGCAAGGTCTCGGGTACGACGATCACCCACCACCTGATCTACCTCCTCCCGCTGCAGGTGGGCTGGTTCGCTTTCCTTCCGTTCGGCAAAGGTCTCGACTACCTTGGCCGGCACGAGGCGCAGGACGAACATGCGCTCGCGCGAACGCAACTGGCCGGCATCAAGCTCATCTTGTTGGCGTGCCTTTGGCAGGCAATGTTGAGCGCCATGGAGGGTCTGGTCTACGGCAGTCCGAACTGGGCGCGCCGTGCCCTCGGCGGTCTCGCACCGACGGCGTTGCCCGCCTTTGGCGATCTCCTGGCACAGGGCGGCCATGCACCCTTCTGGCAATCTTGGCTCTCCATCTATCTCGAACTCATTCGCCGGGTATTTCAAGTCGCCGTCCTCGGACACGGCGTAGTCGGCGTGTTTCGCCTATTTGGCTTTTACATCTTCCGCAATACCTACAAGCCGCTCCTGTCGGAAACCGTCTCGCAGTTCTGGGCACGCCTCGAGTTCTACTACAAGGAACTACTCGTCGACTTCTTCTTCCTGCCAACCTTCGCGAGGTGGTTCCGCAGATGGCCGGCGCTGCGGACGCTCGCGGCGGTCTTCGCGGCTGCCTTCGTCGGCAACACCTACTGCCACCTCGTCGATCTCGACCAGGGCGCACTCGTCGTGCAGGGTTTTGGGGCAGTCTGGGCACACCATTCGCGGCTCTTCTATTGCCTGCTGCTGGCCGTGGGCATCTTCGTCTCGATGCAGCGCGAGCAGCGACGCGGCGGGCAGGCGCTTCCCCCGGGCCTCGCTCGGCGGGCCGGTCGAATCTTTGCCGTCTGGACGTTCTTTGCGCTGATTCGCATTTGGGATCACTTCCCCGAAGTGTCGTTTGCCACCAGAACGCAGTTTTTCTTCGGTCTTTTCGGCCTCGCCTGAATGCACTCTAGGATGGTACCGCCATGTCAATCGACCTCACCGTTGGCAACCTGATCGAGCCCGTCACGGGCCGCCGCTGGGATCGCTCCGAGATCGGCCGTCAGGTTGCCCGTCGGATCGCCCGGCTGGGTCAGCGGGGGGTCATTCGGGGCGATCGCGTCTTTCTCCCGTTCGGCAATCGACTGGAGTTCTTTGCCGAACTGCTCGCCGTCTGGCGCATTGGCGCCTGTGCGGTGCCGATCGACGGTCGCCTCACTCCGTTCGAGATCCAGACGCTGATCAGCGCCACCCGTCCAAAACTGGCGATCCTGGACGACGATACGGATTCGAGTGTTGCCAGCACGTTTGCCGCGGCAGGGGTTGCCGCTGTCCTCACTGCGGAAACCGGGCCACAGGA
>JAEUMW010000145.1 GCA_016791345.1 Betaproteobacteria bacterium
GCGTGAGCGCCTCCTGGCGACGGGCGACGATACCTGCCAAGGCCTCGCGCAAGGCAGACTCCTGCGCGTCGATCAGCAACTCCATTGCACGCGGCATATCGGGATGCATCATGCTCTTGCCCAGCGCTTCCCATTCTAGCGCGTTTGGAATCCGGGCAACCGGGGCCCCGGGCAGACCAGCCGGTTGTTCCGTTTCTGACTACGCAGATCATCGGATTCCGGATTTGCTTCGAGCGAGAAATATTCTCGCATCCTGCTTTTCCCTCCTCGCGTAGATGGACCTGCAATTCCCGCAACCACCCGCAAAGGAGATTCAGAGATGAAGCCGCGCAATCTGTTCGTCGTTCTTGCAACGCTTGCCGCACTCGGCTTGGTCGCGTGCGCCACGCCGGACAGGAAACCGCCGCCGCAGAGCCTGTACGACCGGCTGGGCGGCAAGCCGGCGATTACCGCGGTGGTGGACGACTTCGTCGCCAACGTCGCGAGCGATCCGCGCATCAACCAGCAGTTCGCCAACGCCGACATCCCTCGCCTGAAGCGGCTGCTGGTCGAGCAGATCTGCGCCGGCACGGGCGGTCCGTGTCAGTACACCGGCCGCGACATGAGGACGGCGCACGCCGAACTGGCAGTGTCGGGCGGTGAGTTCAATGCCCTCGTGGAGGACCTCGTCAGGAGCTTGAACAAGTTCAAGGTGCCGGCCCAGGAGCAGAAGGAACTGCTCGCGGTTCTCGGTCCGATGAAGACCGCTATCGTCACGCGATAGCGAGGCGGTGACCCGGCGCCTGCGCGCTGCGGTCACCCGCGTCGCAGGAAGCAGGATGCCCCTGGTGGCAGGCAAATCGGTGGTCTGGACGCGCGGTCGCGCCAGAGCCCTCGCGCAAGTCCGGGCCGGCGTCGGTATACTTCGCCGCTTTCTCATCCCGTTTTGGATGCACCATGCTTTCTCCCCACGCGATTTTCGAAGAGATCCGCAGTAACGACGACGCTTTCCGTCTGCTTGCCGGCACGGCCTCCAAGAACGAGTTGCAGGGCGGCTGGGAAAACGAACGCATTGCGGCGCTCACGCAGGATCCGGTGCTGGCCGCGAAGATCCTCCGCCACGGGCAGGACGAGACGAAGCACGGCCGGCTGTTCGCCGCATTTCTCCGCCGCCGCGGACTGGAGCCGGTCGACGTGCCGGAGGATGCGGATTACTGCATGCTGCTGGAGCGGCAGGGCATCGGGCTCTCCCACGCGCGGCTCGGCGAAGACAAGCCGCTCTCGAACGAAGAGATCATCGTCTACCTCGCACACAGCCGCGTCACCGAGCAGCGGGCGGCAGAGCAGGTGGCGCAGATGCTCGATTGCTTCCGCAACGATCCGGAACTCAAGCGCGGCCTCGCGATGGTCGCCGACGACGAGGTCAACCATCTTTCGTATTGTCACGAGGAACTGCTCCGCTTCCGCGCGCTGGGCTATGGCGATCTCATCCGGCGCACGCTCAGGCGCTATGCGCTGGCCGAAATCCACACCACGCGCGAAGTCAGTCTCACGTTCGTAGGCGCGGTCGGCGACATCCTGCGCTGGCCCGCATGGAAGCGCGCGCTCCTTGCGTTCGGCGCGCGGGCGATCTACGTCTACGAGCGGGTGTGGGGCTGGCGGCGGATGGTGCGGCTCGCACCGCCGGAGCGGCCGAATGCCCTCGGGACGCCGCAGCCCGCCGGCTGAATGCGCGCCGCGCGCCGTGCGGCTCAAGCCTCGGCGACGCGGTGGTGACGCTTGGTGATGGAACTTAACCGGCACGCGCCCGGGCTGTATGCGCTGACGCGCTACCGGCGCCGGTGGCTCGCCGGCGATCTGGCGGCCGGGTGTGCGATTGCCGCGGTATCGCTGCCGCTCGCGCTCGCGTATGCCGCGATCGTCGGTGTACCACCGATGGCGGGGTTGCAGTCGGCGATCCTGCCGCTCGCCGTCTATGCGCTCTTCGGACCCTCGCGGCGTCTCGTGGTCGGGCCCGACACGGCGATGTGCGCGGTGATGGCAGGCGTTCTCGTGGCGATGGATCTGCCGGAAGGCGCGGCGCGTCTGCCCGCGGCGTCGGCGCTCGCGCTCGTCATCGGCGTGTTCAGTCTGGCGGGGGGCGCACTCGGGGCGGGGCGGGCGGCGACGCTGCTGGCAAAGCCGGTCCTGGTCGGCTTCCTCACCGGGGTGGCGGCGACCCTCCTGGGCGGACAGATTGCCCGCGTCACCGGTGTCCCGCTTCAGTCGCCAGGGTTCTTCCGACCACTGATTGAGCTTTCCGGGCGGCTGCCGGAGGTGCACGTCGCAACGCTGATGCTGGCGGTCGTGCTGTTCGCGGCGATCCGCCTCGGCCAGCGCTGGCTGCCAGCCGTACCGGCGGTGCCGATCGTCCTCGTTGCGGCGATCGTGCTCTCGGCGCTCCTCGATCTGGGTAACGCGGGGGTGGCGCTGGTGGGGGAGGTGCCGGGCGGCTGGCCACAGTTCGCGCTGCCGTTTCCCGACGTGCCGTGGGATCTGCTGCTGGAAGGTGGCGGCGCCATCGCGATCATCGGGTTCGCCTCCGGCATCGTGCCGGCGCGGGCGTTCGGTGCGCGCGACGGGCTGCGTACCGACCCGAACCGGGAACTCACGGGCTTCGGTCTCGCCAACATCGCCGCCGGTCTGGTGCAGGGCTTCGGTGTCACCGGCACCAGCAGTCGCACTGCGGTTGCCTTTTCCGCCGGCGCTCGTTCGCCGGCGGCGGCGCTGGTTGCTGCGGCGGTGCTCGCGTTGGTCTCGGCCTTCCTCACCGAGCCGCTTGCGCTGCTGCCGCAGGCCGCCCTGGGCGCCATCCTCGTCTCCACGGCGCTCGACATGATCGACCTCCCGACCTTTCGCCGCCTCTGGCGGATCGACCGCGCCGAGTTCGTCATCGCCGTGCTCACCAGCGTCGGCGTGGTGGCGTTCGGAGTGTTGCCGTCGGTTGCTGTGGCGATCCTGCTGACGCTGCTCAACTATCTGCGCACGGCGTCCTGGCCGCGCGATGCGCGGCTCGGCCGCATTCCCGGGCAAGCGGGGCTGTGGAAGCTGCACCTGTATCCCGCGGCTGAACCGATCCCGGGCATCCTCGTCTATCAGTTCCAGGGCTCGCCGGTGTTCGTGAGCGCAGACCGTCTCGGCGAGCGGCTGCCGCATGTCATCCAACGTGCACCGGCCGCCACCACCCATCTCGTCCTCGATTGCCTGGCCATGACGTCTCTCGACAGCACCGGTGTGGAAGTCCTGGAACAGGCGGTGACCGCCGCGGCACGGCGAGGCATCGCTACGGTGATCGGCGGTGGTCACGCGCGGTTTCGCAAAATGCTCGCGCGCTCGACCCTGCTTGGGAGTCTGCCCCGCTTCGAGACGGCGGAGCTGGCAGTCGCGGCGATCGAAGCCGGTCTGCCGAACCTCGCCGCAGACCACACCGCGCCATGACGAGCGACGCCGTTGCGCGCCTGCTCGCGCCGCCGGTCGATGCCCGGCGCGACCACATCCTCGGTCCGCACGACGCGACGATCACGCTCGTCGAGTTCGGCAGTTACGCGTGCCCGCGCTGCCGCGCCGCCAACGAGGAAATCGCGAAGCTGCGTGATCGCTTCGGCGAGCGACTGCGCTACGTCTTTCGCCACCGCCCGCTGACCGACTCGGTGCCGGCTCGGCGTGCCGCCGAGATCGTGGAGTGCGCGCGCGACGCCGACGAATTCTGGTCCGCGCACATCGCACTCATGACGCGCTCGTCGGTCCTGACCGAAGCGGATCTGGACGCGGTCGCCGGCGATCTGCGTCTGGGCCGCGGCGACGAAGCGACCCGCGCGCGGGAGGTGTCGGCAGTGGCGCGCGTCGACGAGGACGTGCGCAGCGCGAAGGCGAGCGGTGTCCTGGTGACGCCGACCTTCTTCATCGGCGGGCGGCGCTACGACGGCCCCTGGGACGAGACGTCCCTCGCCGAGGCGGTACAGGGCTCGCTCGGCTACCGCTTTCAGTCGGCCGCGGTGGGTTTTGCGAGCTGGGCACCTTCGACGGGGCTGCTCCTTGCGCTTGCCACCCTCATCGCGCTGATCGTCACGAACTCGGCAGCGGGACGCGCCTTCGAATCCTTCTGGCATGCGCACGCCGGATTCACCTTCGGCACGCAGGCATTCGGTCTGTCGCTGCAGCACTGGATCAACGACGGCCTGCTCACGCTCTTCTTCCTGGTCGTCGGACTCGAAGTGAAGCGGGAGTTCACGGTCGGCCGTCTCGCGCAGTGGCGCTCCGCTGCGCTGCCCATCGCCGCCGCGATCGGGGGCCTGCTGGTACCGGCGCTGGTGTACCTGGCGCTGGTTCCGAGCGGTCCATGGACGCTCGGCGCGGGTGTGCCGATGCCGACGGACACCGCGTTTGCGGTTGCGCTGATCGTCCTGCTGGGGACGCGGGTGCCGGTCGAGCTGCGCGTCTTTCTCACCGCGGCTTCCATCGTCGACGACATCGGCACGATTCTCGTGGTGGCGATCTTCTATTCCGGTCACGTCGATGTCAGTGCGCTGGCGCTCGCGGCGGTGGTCTTCCTTGCTCTCCTCGCGCTGAATCGCGCCGGCGTCTATCGCGCGCTGCCCTACGCGGTTCTCGGCGTCGCCCTGTGGGCGCTCGTCAATGCCGGCGGGTTGCACGCAACACTGGCCGGCGTGCTGCTCGCGCTCGTCGTGCCGACGCGCCCGCCGCCGAATCTGCGGGCGCTCACGGCGCAGGCGGAGGCGATCATCACGGCGGAGACGCGGCGCGGTGAAGAGGTGCTGCGGCACGGCCCTTCGGTGCCGGCGCTGCGCCTGCTGGACGCCATTCACGATCGCCTCGAATCGCCGGCCGACCGCCTGCTGCGGCACGTCGAGCCGTGGTCGAGCTACCTCATCCTGCCGCTCTTCGCGCTCGCCAACGCCGGCGTCGTGGTGTCCGCCAGTGTGTTCGACGGGCGCGAGTCGCTGGCGCTGGCGATCGGCGCCGGACTGCTCGTCGGAAAACCACTGGGCTTCGTGGCTGCGTCCCAGCTCGCCGTTCGCTCCGGTCTCGCGACGAAGCCGTCGTCGTATTCGTGGCCGCAGCTCGCCGCGTGCGGCGCACTGGCCGGCATCGGCTTCACCATGTCGCTCTTCATCGCGGGACAGGCGTTTCCGCACGCGGCGGACTTCGCGGCGGCGAAGATCGCCGTGTTCGCCGCCTCGGTTGCGGCAGCGCTCGTCGGCGGCATCGCCCTCTGGCACCTCGGTCGCCCGCGGCTCACAGACGCGTTGCCGCAGCCGGCCAAGTCGTAGGCGCGCGCCTGCCTTCACTGCTTACACGCGGCGCAGCGCTTCAATGAGTCCGCGTGATGCGTCTTCGATCAGGTCGAGCACGCGTTCGAAGCTCTCCTGCGATTCGCCGTACGGATCCGGCACTTCGTCTGAATCATGCGCCGTGGCGTAGTCGAGCAAGAGGGCGAGCTTGTGCCGGTGCTCG
>JAEUMW010000146.1 GCA_016791345.1 Betaproteobacteria bacterium
GCACCGCACTCGATCGTGTTTCCGCGCGCCGCGGCGATCGTGCATCAGGGCGGCATCGGAACGCTGGCGCAGGCGCTCAAGGCGGGGCGGCCGATGCTCGTCGTCCCGTTCAGCCACGATCAGCCCGATAACGCCGAGCGCGCGCAGCGGCTCGGGGTGGCGCGCTGCATTCCGCGTGCGAAGTTCCCCGTCGAGCGCGCAGTCGAGGCCTTGCGCGCGCTCCTCGACGACCCCCGCTACGCGCAGTCCGCGCAGGCCGTGGCGGAGGCAATCCGCGCAGAAGACGGCGTGCGCGCCGCGTGCGATCGCATCGAGAGGCTGCTGTAACCCCAATGTCCTCCTTCGATGCGGCGCAACAATGGTAAGATCGAAACCGCGTCTGGAGCTCGCGTCCACAGCCTTGCCGCCAGATGCCGTGCGCGCCGCGCGCCCGATCGCAGCAGCCTCCGACCGACTCCGAATCTGCCGAACCAACCATGACCGTATCGATTGCCGCGCTCGCCGCATGCGTGCTGAGCGCCCTCAACCTCCTCCCTGCCGACACGCTCCCCGCTGCGGCGGTTCCGTATCTCAACGCAGCCGTCGTGCTGCTGACGCTGTTCATCGCGTGGCAGGGTCTCGCCGCATCGCGCGCGAAGCCGCAGCCGCAAGCGCCTGCCGTGCAGGCGGCGCCACCGCCTCCACCCGCTGCCCCGAAGCCGGCCAGGGTGGAACCCACGCAGACCGGTGAAGCGCTGATCCTGCTGTCGATGCTGCAGGAGAAAGGGCGCTTCCTCGATTTCGTGACGGAGGACATCACCGCCTTCGGCGATGCACAGGTCGCAGCCGCCTCCCGCGTCGTGCATCAGGGCTGTTCCGCCGTGATCAAGGAGTGTCTGGCGCTTGCGCCCACGCACGACGGCAAGGAAGGCGATCGCGTGACGCTCGACAAGTCGTCCGATCCGAACCGCTATCGCCTGCTCGGCAAGGTGCAGCAGGAGCCGCCGTACACGGGTGTGGTCGTGCACCGCGGCTGGAAAACGACCAAGCTCGCGCTGCCGCGCTTCACACGCCCGGTCGATCCGACCGGCCCGAACATCATCACGCCGATGGAAGTCGAGGTGCGCTAGCCCGCTTCGCCGGGCTCGCACGAACCGGCCGCGGATGCGGCCGGCGCTCCTTTCGCTGGCGTCTCGAACCGCAGGACTCATCCATGACGAAGCAATTCATTCTGGGCATCGATCTCGGCACGTCCAATTCCTGTCTCTCGCTCGCCGAGGTGGAGAACGGACGCGCACGCGGCATCGACATAACACAAGTTCTCGGACCGGGAGTGATCGGCGAGAAGCCGTTGCTGCCGTCCGTGCTCTACATTCCCGCCAGCGGCGAATACGCCGAGGGCAGCTTCGCGCTGCCGTGGGACGACGCGGCATCGAGCGATGCCGTCGTCGGCGCCTTCGCGCGCGAGCGCGCCGCGCTGGTGCCGGACCGCGTCGTCACCTCCGCCAAGTCCTGGCTCTGCAATCCGCACGTCGACCGCCGCGCGCAGATCCTGCCCTGGCAGTCCGATCTCGCCGAGGCGAAGGTGTCGCCCATGGAAGCCTCGCGGCGCTACCTGGCACACATGCGCAACGCCGCGCTTCAGGCATTCGCGCGCGAGGGCATCGAGGCCGCGCCGGACGATTGCCACGTCGTGCTGACGGTGCCGGCGTCATTCGACGAAGTGGCGCGCTCGCTCACGCACGAAGCGGCGGTCGCCGCGGGTCTCGGCGACGTGACGCTGCTCGAAGAGCCGCAGGCGGCGTTCTACGCGTGGATCGCGCACTCCGAAGCCGACGCGGACGCCGGACACTGGACCGATCAGGTGGCGGCGGGCGATCTCGTGCTCGTGCTCGACATCGGCGGCGGCACCACGGACTTGAGTCTCATCGCCGTTGCCGCCGCGCCGGACGGGCTCTCGAAGAACCTGGAACTGCATCGCATCGCGGTCGGGGAGCACATCCTGCTCGGTGGCGACAACATGGATCTTGCGCTCGCCTACATGCTGAAGGACAAGCTGGAGGCGGACGGCCAGGAGCTCGACACCTGGCAGTTCCTCGCCCTCGTCCATGCCACGCGGGTAGCGAAGGAAAAGCTGCTGGCCGACGCGTCGCTCGCGGAAGTGCCCATCGCCGTGCCCTCGCGCGGTTCCAGCCTGTTCGCGAAGACGCTCGCGACGGCGCTCACGCGCGACGAAGTAGGGGCGATTCTGGTCGACGGCTATTTCCCGCTGACCGGTGTCGACGACCTGCCCGCGCAGCGCAAATCGGTCGGCCTGCAGGAGTACGGGCTCGACTACGCGACGGAGCCCGCCGTGAGCAAGCACCTCGCGCGCTTCCTCAAGCGCGCGCTGGAGAACGTGCGCTCCGATGCCGAGCTCGCAGCTTTGCTCGGCAGCGCGGCGGACCTCGACGCGGCGACCGTCCTGCGGCCCACTGCCGTGCTCTTCAACGGCGGCGTGTTCGAGGCCGAAGCCTTCCGCCAGCGCATCGTCGCGCTGCTGCAGTCCTGGCTCGGCGCCGACACGCCGCTCAAGGTGCTCGAGAGCGCCGGCCTCGACATCGCGGTATCGCGCGGCGCCGCGTACTACGGTGCCGCCCGCACCTCGGGCAAGGGCATCAAGATCCAGGCGGGCACTTCGCGCTCGTATTACCTCGGGCTGGAAAGCCCGATGCCCGCGGTGCCGGGTTACGTGCCGCCGGTGAAGGCCATCTGCATCGTGCCCCAGGGCACCACCGAGGGCACCGAGCTCGAGCTGCCCGGACGCGAGTTCGGGCTGGTGACGGGCGAAGCGGTGGATTTCCGTTTCTTCGCCTCCGAGATCCGCGCCGGTGATCGCATCGGCGGCGTCGTCAACAATGCCGCGAAGGCGCTCGACGAGCTCGCCGGCCTGACGCTCACGCTGCCACCGGTCGAAGGCGCCGCAGGCCAGGTGGTGCCGGTCACGCTGCACCCGCGCGTGACCGAGGTCGGCACGCTGGAGTTGTGGATGCAGCACACGCAGTCCAGCAACAGGTGGAAGCTGGAGTTCAACCTGCGCGCGGAGTCGTGACCCGGCGC
>JAEUMW010000147.1 GCA_016791345.1 Betaproteobacteria bacterium
AACTTGCCGAGGATCGAACGCACGCCGTCCTGCGGGATCTTGGCGCGATCCTCGGCCCAGTCCGTTTCCATGGTCCCGGCGCTGGGGTTTTCCTGGGCGATGACGAAACCGTTCTCCTGCCAGAAATCCTTCACCGTCGGCCACAGCTGCGCGGGATCGCCGCGCGCCACGATCCAGCGCTGCGTGCCGGAACGCTCGACACGCACGTTCTCGCCGGCCGGCAGGACGCCTTCGGCAGCGGGTGTGGTCGCCGGCTGATTGCCGCGATCGCGCGCGTAATCGGAATAGGTGGCCGTGCCGCCCGGATTCACGTCGGGCACGACGTAGCGCTCGTCGACGTTCGGCTGCGTGAGGTCCGGCGGCACCTCCAGCGGGCGTGTCTTGTTCGCCGACTTGTAGTCGATCTTCTTGCCCTCGAAGAGCGAGGTCTTGCAGCCGGACACTCCGAGGGCCGCGGCTATGGCAAGAATCACCGCCGCGGTGCGTATCGGTTTCATGGTCGGCCTCATCCTACGCGACGTCGATGCCGGCGCGCCGCATCGCTTCCGCGACCACGGGCTGCGCCGCCGCCGAGAGCGGCACCAGCGGCAGCCGGATGCCGTTGCGGATGCGCTCCATGCGGTACAGCGCCCACTTGGCAGGAATCGGATTCGCCTCGACGAACAGGTGGCGATGCAGGCCGAACAGCCGCTGGTTGATGCGCTTGGCCTCTTCGAAGTTGCCCGCCAGCGCGACGGCGCACATGTCGTGCATCAGGCGCGGCGCGACGTTGGCGGTGACGGAGATGACGCCATGCCCGCCCATCATCAGGAACGGCAGCGCGGTGGCGTCGTCGCCGGTGTAGAGCGCGAAGCCTTTGGGCGCGCGCCCGACGAGATCGGTGGCGCGTGCGAGATCGGCGGTGGCGTCCTTGATGCCGCAGATGCCGGGCACTTCGGCAAGCCGCAGCGCCGTGTCGTTCGCCATGTCGCAGGCGGTGCGTCCCGGCACGTTGTAGAGGATGATCGGCAGATCCACCGCCTCCGCGATCGCCTTGAAGTGGCGGTACAGACCTTCCTGCGTCGGCTTGTTGTAATACGGGACGACCGACAGGCTCATGACCGCGCCGGCATCCTTCGCGCAGACGGAAAGCTCGATCGCCTCGCTGGTGGAATTGGCGCCGGTGCCGGCGATGATCGGAATGCGGCCGGCGGCGTGTTCCACCGCCACACGGAGCACGAGACAGTGCTCCTCGAAGTCGAGCGTGGCCGATTCGCCCGTGGTGCCGACGACGACGAGGCCGTTGGTTTTCTGTTCCACGTGCCAGTCGATGAGCGCACGAAATGTATCCAGGTCGAGGCTGCCGTCCTCGTGCATGGGGGTGACAACTGCCACCAGACTGCCTGTGAGCATGAGACCCTGCGTCCAAAAAAAATACGCTAGTTTACCGGAAGCGCTGCGGCCTGCCCAAGGCTGAAAACCCGAGCAGTGCACCGGGGTTTGCGCGGGCCGCCAGCTCATGCGCGGCACCGACGGCGCAGATCCGCTGCACCATCGCCCGCTTGGGCGCATCAACGCACAGATCCTCGAAGGCGATGACCGCGAGGCGCCCGTGCACTGCGTCCAACAGTTCGCCCGGTTGCAGCAGGAAGTTGGGGTTGGACGGCTTGCCGAAGTGTTCGTTGCCGGCGGCGAAGGTCTCATAGAGGAGCACACCCGCGCCGTGGAGCGCGTCGAGCAGCGTGGGCAGCAGCGGGCGCCACAGGTAGTTCGTGACGATCACGGCGTCGAAGCGGGCGCCCGGATACGGCCACGGCCCCTGCTCGAGGTCGGCCACCTGCGCGCTCACGTTCGGCAGGCCTGCGAGCGACGCGATGGCCTCGGCGTCGTGGTCCACGGCACGGACATGCCAGCCCCGATGCGCGAGATACCGGGCGTGGCGGCCCCAGCCACAGGCGAGATCGAGCACCGTGCCGCCTTCCGGGATCAGCGGAGCGAAGCGCTCGATCCAGGCCGAGGGGCAGTCACTGCGGTGATCACCGGGACGGGAAGGCATGCCGCGGAGCTTATCATCGAGCGTGCGCTGTGCCTCCGATGCGCGAGCGCAGCGGGACGGGCAGGGTGATTACCGCGTACAATCTGCGTATGCGCTGTCGCCTCTTTCGTCTGCTCGCCGTGCTTCTCGTCGCTGTCCTGCCCTGGCAGGCGGTCGCTGCGTCGCGCATGATCGCGTGCGTGGAGCCTGCGCCGAGCGCTGCGGCGCCGTGTCACGAAGCGTCGATGCAGGACGACGCGACCTCGCACGGCGCCGACAAGAGCGCCGCGTGGAAGCCGTGCAACGGCTGCGCGCAGTGCCAGGCGTGCACCGCAGCTGCGCTGCCCATGACCGCACGCGACACGCTTTCCGTCTTCCCGCTGCAGCCTGTCTTCACGGCGCCGGAAGTGATTGCCGGCGTCGTGCTCGAACGTCTCGACCGCCCCCCCGTCGGGTAGCTCCGATTCCCTGGTAGTCACGACCCGCGCGCGCATGAAGCAGCGCTCGCGCGGCTCTTCGGTCCGACTTCACGTCGGGCGCGTGTCCGTGCCGCTCGCGCGGGCACCGGAGCTATGGGTGGAGCGAGATGACGATCGCACGTTTCATTGCACTATGCTGGGTTCTCGCCGCGACCGGCCTGCCGGCATCGGCGCTCGCGCAGGCGGGCTTTGCGGCTGCGCCGCCGCCTGCGGCCGGTGACACGACGCCGGCCCCGCTCGCTGCGCTGATCGACGAGGCGCTGCAGGCGAATCCCGAGGTCCGCGCAGCACGCCGCGAAATCGATGCAGCCGAGCAGCGCGTGGCGCCGGCGGGCGCGTTGAACGATCCGATGCTGGAGGTCGGCGTGCTCAATCTGCCGGTGAACACCTTCAGCTTCCGGCAGGACGACATGACCATGAAGATGATCGGCGTCGGCCAGCGCCTGCCTTATCCCGGCAAGCGGCAGCTGCGGGAGGAGGTCGCGCGCGAGGATGCCGAGGCGAGCCGGCAGCGCGCCCGCGAGACCGTCAATCGAACCGTGCGCGACGTGCGCGTCGCGTACTACGGGCTCGCGCTCAACGCGACTACGACGCGGCTCGTGCGGCGCAATCGGGACACGCTTGAGCAGCTGGTGCGCATCGCGCAGTCGCAGTACGCGGTCGGTCAGGGCAGTCAGGCCGACGTCCTCAAGGGGGAACTGCAGCGCTCGGGCATGGCGGAGGAACTCATCCGGCTCGCGCGCGCGCAGAAGGAGGTCGCCGGCGAGCTCGATGCGGCGCTCGGCCGCCCGCCCGGTCATCGCGTCGTCGTGCCGCAGCCGCTCGCCCTCGCCAGCGCGCCCCTGCCGCCGCCGGCGGCTACCGACCACGACGCCATCGCTGCGCAGCCGCAACTTCTCGGGCTGCAGAGCCGCATCGCCCGCAGTCAGAAGGTGCTCGCCTTGGCGGAGAAGGACTACTACCCGGACTTCGACTTCAAGTTCGCCTACGGCCAGCGCGACCGCGCGCAGGACGGCGCCTATCGTTCGGACATGGTGATCTTTACCGTCGCCATCAATCTGCCGGTGTGGCGCGATACCAAGCTCGGCCCGCAGGTGGCCGAGGCCGAAGCGATGCGCGGGCAGGCGCTCGACCTCTTTGAGGCGCAGCGCAATGACATCCTGATGCAGCTCCACCATCAGGCCGCGGTGGCAGAGGAGAGCCTCGCGTCGGCGCGTCTGTACGAGTCGACGATCCTGCCGCAGGCGCGGCTCGCCGTGGAGGCGTCGCTCGCGGCGTATCGCGTAAACCGTCTCGGTTTCCGCGACGTGCTCGATAGCCAGATGACCGTGTTCAACGCCGAGATCGCGCAGGCGACGGCGGTCGCGGCATACAACAAGGCGTTGGCGGAGATCGAACTGCTGACCGGGGCGCAAGTGGACGGCGCGAGCGCGCAGAGTGCAGGGGAGGGACCGCAATGAACC
>JAEUMW010000148.1 GCA_016791345.1 Betaproteobacteria bacterium
TCCCCTCATCGCGGAGACTCTGGGCTCGCTGCTGCGGCAGCGCTATCCGGGCTCGTTCTCGGTGATTCTGGTCGACGATCACAGCACGGACGGGACTGCTGCCCGCGCGCGCGAAGCAGCGGCAGCGGCCGGTGCCACGGACCGCTTGACGGTGCTTGCGGGCGCGGCGTTGCCGCCCGGCTGGTCGGGCAAGCTGTGGGCGGTGGCGCAGGGCGTGCACCAGGCGAACCGGCTGCCGCAGCCGCCCGAGTACCTCTGGTTCACCGACGCCGACATCGCACACGAGCCGGACGCACTCGCCGCGCTGGTGACGCGCGCACGGCAGCACGACCTCGTGCTCACCTCGCTGATGGTCAAGCTGCGCTGCGAGAGCCTCGCGGAGCGCGCGCTGATCCCTGCCTTCGTGTTCTTCTTCCAGATGCTCTATCCATTCCGCTGGGTGAATTCCCCGCGACGCGCCACGGCCGCTGCAGCGGGCGGCTGCATCCTCGTGCAGACGACGGCGCTTGCGGCGGCCGGCGGAATCGAAGCGATCCGCGGCGAGCTGATCGACGATTGTGCGCTGGCGCGGCGACTGAAGGCGCACGGTCGCATCTGGCTCGGCCTCACCGAGCGTGCGCATAGCATCCGGCCGTACGTGGGGGTGCGGGAGATCCGGCGCATGGTTGCGCGTACGGCATATGTCCAGCTGCGCGAGTCGCCGCTGCTGCTCGCCGCGACCGTCCTCGGCATGGTGGTGACGTACCTGGCGCCACCGCTCACCGCATGCTTCGCGGGGGGCGCGGCCCGCCTGCCGGGGATTGCCGCGTGGGCGATGATGGCGTTCGCTTATCAGCCGACGCTGCGCCTGTATCGCAGGTCCTGGCTGTGGGGTCTGGCGCTGCCCGCCATTGCAGCCGCATATCTGCTGTTCACGCTCGATTCGGCGTGGCAGCACTGGCGCGGTGCGGGCGGGATGTGGAAAGGGCGCGCCCACGCCGGTTAGCGCACCCCCCGACAAGAGCCTATGATGCGGGCAAGCGGATCGGGAGCACGCACATGTCGAAGCGCACCGCAGGCAGCAGGACGGGTCGGGCGAGGACCGGATCGAAAGCGACCGCACCGAAGCCGGCGACACGCTCGGGCGCCAGGGTGAAGTCCGCAGCCAAGCCCGCCGCCGGGAAGCAAGGTCAGGCGCCGCGGTCCCGCCGCCAAAGGACCGTTGCACGCCCTGCGGTTACGGCACGCCCCCGCGCGCGGGCCGCGCGCCCGGCGCTGCGGGCGACGCTTGCTGCGCCTGCGAGTGAAGCGTTCGATACGACCGGCGTTCCGGTACAGGTCGTCACCGTCGCCGACTTGAGCAGCGGCAACCCCGCCAGCAGTCCGGGGAGCGCGGAGTACGCGTATCGCATTCTTGCCGAGGGCGACTCGTGGTTCACCATCGGCGGCATCCCGTCTTCGAATCTGCTCTACGAAATGCGATTGCCGCAGGCGGGCATCGTCTGCAACATCGCCTATCCGGGCGACACCCTGAAGCACATCGCCGAAATCGCGGACAACGACGATCTGCGGAAGCTCCTCACCGAGCGCTTCGGCTACCGCTGGCACGCGATCCTCCTGTCGGCCGGCGGCAACGACCTGGTCGATCGCGCGCCGATCCTGCTGCGCAATCCCGGAACCGGCAGCGGCGATGCGCGTGACTATCTCGTGAGCGAACAGCTCGAACGCCTCGTCTTCGACGTGCAAAGCGGCCTGCGCGCGATCGTCGGACTGCGCGATGGCGCGACCAGCGTCAATCACGACGTGCCGCTCGTCGTGCACGGCTACGACTATCCGACCGCGCGCAATGCCCCCGCGCGCTTCCTCGCGGTGCCCGTGCTCGGGCCGTGGCTGTTCCGCGCGTACGAGGCACTGGTAATTCCCGATGCCGTACGCGTTCCGATCACGGATTTTCTCGTCGATGTCCTGGCGGAAGCCATCAAGGTCATGGCGGTGGGGCCTGCAGCCTTGCCGCACGTGCACTTCGTCGAGACGCGCAACGCCCTTGAGCGGGCCGACGCGGGGAGCGCCGGCACCAGCGGCGACTGGCTGAACGAGATCCATCCCAACCATACCGGCTACCGCAAGATCGCCGCGCGCATCAGCGCGAGGCTGGTGGATCTGCTCGGAGGGTGATGGATGTCCCGATCTCGGGGCGGATTTCCGCTCCTCGATGGCGAGCGGGTGAGTGCCGCGGAGCCTGCCTTCGTGGGCGTGGCCGGGAGTACCCTGCCACTCGCCTGACCCGATCGCGAGCGGCAGCACCGGGAGCCAATAAGCCAAGGGGCCGGTCTGGAAGGACCGGCCCCTTGAATCGTGATGCGAGCTGAAGCGCGTGCCGCGAGCGGCTATGCCATCGCCTTGATCGCCGCCGAGAGCCGGCTCTTGTGACGGGCAGCCTTGTTCTTGTGCACGATCTTCTTGTCGGCCACCGAATCGATGACACCCATCGATTCGGTGAAGACCGCCTTGGCGGCAGCCTTGTCACCGGCCTCGACCGCCTTGCGCACCTTCTTGATCGCGGTACGAAGACGGGTGCGCAGTGCCGCGTTGTGCGCGTTGCGCACCACTGCCTGACGGGCGCGCTTCTTCGCCTGGGCGGAATTCGCCATGTATGAACCTCGGAGCCTGAATTCAGGAAAGCCGGAAATACTAGACGGATCACTTGCGATTTGCAAGCTGCGAGGAAGGCGCGATCGGCTAAGATAGCGCCCCATGAATTTGCTCAAGGCCCTTGCGACCGTGAGCTCGATGACGTTCGTGTCGCGGGTTCTGGGGTTCGCGCGCGACGCCATCATCGCCCGCGTGTTCGGGGCGGGACTCTACACCGACGCCTTCTTCGTCGCGTTTCGCATCCCCAATCTGCTGCGCCGCCTGTTCGCGGAAGGGGCGTTCTCGCAGGCCTTCGTGCCGGTGCTGGCGGAGTACAAGACGCGTCGCGGCGACGACCAGACGAGAGTCCTCGTCGATCATGTCGCCGGGCTGCTCTTCGCCGCGCTCGCGATCGTCACCGTCGTCGGTGTGCTCGCGGCACCCGTCATCGTCTGGGTGAGCGCACCGGGGTTCCACGCCAGCGCCGACAAGTTCGACGTCACCGTCTCGCTGCTCCGCGTGACGTTTCCCTACATCCTCTTCATTTCGCTCACCGCGCTCGCCGGGGGTGTACTCAATACGTACAGCCGTTTCTCGGTGCCCGCGTTCACGCCGACGCTGCTCAACGTGAGCTTCATCGCCTTCGCGCTCTTTGCGGCCCCGTATTTCGATCCGCCGATCATGGCACTGGCCTGGGCGGTCGTGGTCGGCGGCGTGCTGCAGCTTGCCTTCCAGGTGCCGTTTCTGGCGCAGCTCAAGCTCCTGCCGCGCTTTTCCCTGGGCCGGCGCGACGCCGGCGTATGGCGCATCACGCGGCTCATGGGGCCGGCGCTCTTCGGCGTCTCGATCAGCCAGATCTCGCTGCTCGTGAACACGATCTTCGCATCCTTCCTGGTGAACGGCAGCGTGTCGTGGCTGTATTACGCGGACCGGCTGATGGAATTCCCCGCCGGGATGCTGGGTGCGGCGCTCGGCACCATCCTGCTGCCCAGCCTCTCCAAGACCCACGCCAACGCCGATGGCGCGGAGTTCTCGAGGCTGCTCGACTGGGGGCTGCGCCTCACGCTGCTGCTCGCCGTGCCCGCCGCGGTCGCGCTCGCCATCCTTGCCGTGCCGCTGATCGCGACGCTCTTCCAGTACGGGAAGTTCGACGCGACCGATGTGCTCATGACGCGCCAGGCGCTGGTCGCCTACAGCATCGGACTCATCGGGATGATCCTGGTGAAGGTGCTGGCGCCGGGCTTCTATGCCCGCCAGGACATGAAGACGCCGGTCAAGATCGGCATCATCACGCTCGGCATGACGCAGCTCATGAATCTCGCGTTCGTCTTCCCGCTGCGGCATGCGGGGCTCGCGCTGTCGATCGGTCTTGCCGCCTGCTTCAATGCAGCGGCGCTGCATTACACACTGCGCAAGCGCAGCCTCTATACCCCGCAGCCCGGGTGGCGACGGTTCGCGCTGCAGCTTGGGGCGGCGGTGCTGCTCCTCGTCGTGGCGCTCTGGCTGGCTGCAGGCGATACCGC
>JAEUMW010000149.1 GCA_016791345.1 Betaproteobacteria bacterium
GTGGTGCGGCTCCTGATCGAGCGCCGGCGCGAGTTCGCGCTCTTTGGCGGCGTGCGCTTCGGCGGCACGCTCACGGTCGAAGACGCGTTTGCGCTCGGCTTCGATCACATCGCGCTCGCCGCCGGCGCCGGACGCCCGACCATGCTGGAACTGCCGAACGGCCTCGCGCGCGGTGTGCGCATGGCTTCCGATTTCCTCATGGCCCTGCAGCTCACCGGCGCGGCGAAGACCGAGTCGGTGACCGACCTGCAGCTGCGTCTGCCGACCGTGGTCATCGGCGGCGGCCTCACCGCCATCGACACCGCAACCGAGTCGCTTGCCTACTATCCGGTGCAGGTGGAGAAGTTTCTCCAGCGCTACGAGACGCTGGTGACGGAATACGGCGAAGCCGCCGTGCGGCGCGCGTGGAGCACCGAGGAAAAAAGCATCGCCGACGAATTCATCGGCCACGCCCGGGCGATCCGCGCGGAACGCGAGGCGGCGGCCCGCGAAGGGCGCCCCGCCCGGCTCGCCGAACTGATGCAAGCGTGGGGCGGCGTGACCATCGCCTATCGCAAGCGACTGATCGACAGTCCCTCGTACACCCTGAATCACGAGGAAGTCGAGAAGGCGCTCGAAGAAGGCATCGTCTTCGCCGAAGGTCTGACACCACTGCGTGTCGAGGTCGACGAGTACGGCCACGCCAAGGGCCTGCAGGTGTCCGTGCAAGAGCGGGACATGGAAGGCGTGTGGCACCACTTCAACGAGATCGAGCTGCCGGCGCGGTCGATCCTGGTGGCCGCCGGCACACAGCCCAACACCGTGCTCGCGCGCGAGGACGGCGCCCACTTTCATCTCGACGGGCGCTTCTTCCAGGCCTGCGACGAGAGCGGTACGCCGGTGAAACCGGAACGCAGCGCGAAGCCGCAGCAGCCGCGCGTGCTCCTGTCGCGCCAGAGCGATGGGCGCTTCGTGAGCTTCTTCGGCGACTTGCATCCGTCATTCGCGGGCAACGTGGTGAAGGCGATGGCGAGCGCGAAGCAGGGGTATCCGACGCTTACGAACGTCCTCGCCGGGCGGCCCGCAGCGAGTGCGCTCGGCCGCGAGGAATTCTTCGGTCGACTCAATCGCGACCTGCGCGCGACCGTGAAGGCGGTCAATCGCCTCACGCCCACCATCGTCGAGGTGGTGGTCGAGGCACCGCTCGCCGCGCGCCAGTTCAAACCGGGGCAGTTCTATCGCCTGCAGAACTACGAGACTTTCGCACCGCGCGTTGACGGTACGACGCTGCTCATGGAGGGCTTGGCCCTCACCGGCGCGCAGGTCGATCGCGAGCGCGGGCTGCTCTCCACCATCGTGCTGGAGATGGGTGGGTCGTCGGATCTGTGCGCGCTGCTCAAGCCGGGCGAACCGGTGATCCTCATGGGTCCCACTGGAACGCCGACCGAAACGCCGCCTGGCGAAACCGTCGCGCTGGTGGGCGGCGGGCTCGGCAATGCTGTGCTGTTCTCGATCGGCGAGGCGCTGCGCGCAGCCGGATCGAAGGTGCTGTACTTCGCTGGATACAAGAAACTGATCGACCGCTACAAGGAAGAAGAGATCGAGGCAGCGGCGGATGTCGTGGTGTGGTGCTGCGACGAAGCCCCCGGCTACACGCCGCACCGCCCGCAGGATCGCGCCTTCGTCGGCAACATCGTCGATGCGATGCTCACTTACGCGAAGGGAGAACTCGGTCCGCAGACGATCCCGTTCGCAGACACCGACCGCATCATCGCAATCGGGTCGGATCGCATGATGGCGGCAGTGGGCGCCGCGCGCCATCGCGCCTTGGCGCCGTACCTCAAACCGCACCACTTCGCCATCGGCAGCATCAACTCGCCGATGCAGTGCATGATGAAGGAGATCTGCGCGCAGTGTCTGCAGCGCCACGTCGATCCCGCTACAGGCAAGGAGAGCTTCGTCTTCTCCTGCTTCAACCAGGATCAGCCGCTCGATCTCGTCGACTTCGGCTGCCTCGAGCAGCGACTCAGGCAGAACGGCGTGCAGCAGAAGCTAACCGCGCTCTGGATCGATCGCTGCCTCGCGCGCATGGGAGAACGGCCGTCACGGGTGCTCGCCGCCTGATGCGCCACCCTCGTGTTCGGAGTTGAAGCACCTGGCAGCGTTACGGGATAATCGCGCGCAGCCTGAGTCGGGTCGCCGCGTTTCTCGCGGGCGGCTGCAGTCGCAGAAGTGGTAGCCGATCTCGCGGGCGGAGTGGTCGGTCTCGATGCGCACAATCGAGAGAAGCGGCCAGAGTCAAGCCGAGCAATCGCGTGCAATGCCGGGATGGCGGAACTGGTAGACGCAGCGGACTCAAAATCCGCCGGTAGTGATACCGTGGGGGTTCGATTCCCCCTCCCGGCACCA
>JAEUMW010000150.1 GCA_016791345.1 Betaproteobacteria bacterium
AACCTGGACCACCGGAAGCTCTTCCACCCGGATGAAGGACGCTACGCCGAGATCCCGCGCGAGATGGTGGTCTCCGGCGACTGGGTGACGCCGCGCCTGAACGGCATCAAGTACTTCGAGAAGCCACCGCTGCAGTACTGGGCGACGGCACTGGCCTACGAGACCTTCGGCCAGGCGCAGTGGACTTCGCGCCTGTGGGCAGCGCTGACGGGCCTGCTCACGGTTCTGCTGGTGTACGCCGCGGGGGTGCGGCTTTTCGGGTCGGACCCGGGGCTGCATGCGGCCCTGGTCCTGGCCAGCAGCATCGGCTTCA
Organism: Betaproteobacteria bacterium; assembly: GCA_016791345.1. Taxonomy (NCBI): domain Bacteria; kingdom Pseudomonadati; phylum Pseudomonadota; class Betaproteobacteria; species Betaproteobacteria bacterium. The sequence continues at coordinate 314 of JAEUMW010000150.1, forward strand.
TCTTTTGCGGGCGTTTCAACACGCTCGACATGGGCCTCACGTTCTTCCTGACGCTCGCGCTGGTGGCCTTCCTGTTCGCGCAGGACGACCGCCGGCGAGCGCGCGGGCGTTCGTTCTGGATGCATGTGGCCTGGGCGGCCGCAGCCGGCGCCGTCTTGAGCAAGGGGTTGATCGGGGCGGTGCTGCCGGCCGGCGCGCTCGTCACCTACACCGCCCTCACCCGTGATTTCGCCGTCTGGCGCCGACTCCACCTCGTGACCGGGCTGCTGCTCTTCGTCGCCCTCACCGCACCCTGGTTCGTGTGGGTCTCGCTCGCCAATCCCGAGTTCCCGCAGTTCTTCTTCATCCACGAGCACTTCCAGCGCTTCCTCACGACCGTCCACTATCGGTTCGAACCGTGGTGGTTCTTTTTGCCGGTGCTCCTCCTCGGGCTGCTGCCGTGGACGACGCTCACGCCGGCGGCGCTCGTCCGCGCGTGGCGCAGCCCCACCGCAGCCGCCGGATTCCGGCCGCGCCGCTTCGTGCTCGCCTACGCGGCCTTCATCCTCGTCTTCTTCTCCGCCTCGAGCTCGAAGCTCGCCGCGTACGTGCTGCCGATGCTCCCGCCCATCGCGCTGCTGACCGGCGAGCGACTCGCCACGCTGCCTGCATCCCGGCTGCGCCGACATCTCGCGGTACCGGTCCTGTTCGGACTCCTCCTGATCGCCGCACCATTGGTCATCAGGGCGCGCGGCATCGAGCCGATCGCAGCCGCGCTGCCGCAGGCGCTGGCGACCGGGTTGAGCGCGGCCGGCGTGGTGCTCCTCGCCGGTGCCTTGTTCGCGATTCATCGGGCGGGACGCGGCCGTGTGCGGCCCGCGATCATCGCCGTTGCGTTCGCGACGCTGCTGGCCGGCCAGTTCATCGACCGCGGCGCCGACGGCCTGTCCCCGTCCCGTTCCGGGTATGATCTCGCGGTGAGGATTGCGCCGCTGCTCAGGCCGGACACGCCGTTCTACAGCTTCGGCATGTACGAGCAGTCGCTCCCCTTCTATCTCGGGCGGACGGTGACCCTGGTGGGCAGCGCCGAGGAGATGGCGTTCGGTCTCAGCCAGGAACCGCAGCTCTGGATCGCCAACCCGCTCGATTTCGAGCCGCGGTGGCGTGCCGAGCCGGGTGCGGTCGCGATCATGCGGACGATGTACTTCGATATGTTCGAAAGGATGGGATTGCCGATGCAGGTGGTGGCCCGGGACGCCGACCGCGTGGTCGTCGTCCAACCCGGGGCGTGAACGTATGTCTGCCGTGGCCTTCGTCCTCGTAATGACCGGCGTGCTTCTGAACGCCGCCGCGCAATTGCTGCTGAAAGCCGGGACCAACAGCGTCGGCGCCTTCGACTTCAGCCTGGCGAACGCCGTTCCGGTCGGCTGGCAGCTCGCGACCGAACCGCACATCGTCGGCGGGCTGGCCTGCTACGTGGTGAGCGTGGTCGTCTGGATCATGGCCTTGTCGCGGGTTGAGGTGAGCATCGCCTATCCGATGCTGTCGGTCGGCTACGTCGTCAACGCGCTCGCCGCCTGGTACCTGTTCGGCGAAGCGGTCACACCGACCCGGCTCGCGGGCATCGCCATCATCATCGTCGGCGTCTTTGTCGTCGCCCGCAGCTGATGCGAACGCCCGCCGATTCCTCACCGCCCGCGGCCAGCGCGGGGACGCCGTACCTGCCGTTCACGCGCCCGTCGATCGACGAGGCGACCATCGCCGGCGTGGTCGAAGTGCTGCGCTCCGGCTGGATCACCAGCGGCCCGCAGGTGAAGCGCTTCGAAGCCGAGCTGTCCGCGTACTTCGGCGGGCGGCCGGTGCGCACGGTCGCCTCTGGCACCGGCGCTCTGGAGCTTGCGCTCGCGCTCGCCGACATCGCACCGTGCGACGAGGTCGTCACCACGCCGCTGTCGTGGGTGGCCACCGCCAACGTGGTGGTGCGCGCCGGCGCTCGTCCCATATTCGTCGACATCGACCCGGTCACGCGCAATATCGATCTTGAGCGCGTCGAAGCCGCGTTCACCCCGCGCACCCGCGCCCTGCTGCCCGTCGATCTCGCCGGCCTGCCGGTGGATCGCGACCGCCTCTACGGCATCGCCCGCCGCTACCGGCGCCTGCGCGTGATCGAGGATGCCGCGCAGAGCATGGGCGC
>JAEUMW010000151.1 GCA_016791345.1 Betaproteobacteria bacterium
CGCGCGGCGCCCGCCACGCACCGGACGCTCTTCCTCTTCGACGAGCCCACCAGCGGTCTGCACTTCGATGACATCGCCAAGCTCCTGCGGGCGTTCCGCAGCCTCATCGCCGCCGGTCATTCGCTCATCGTGATCGAGCACAACCTCGATGTCATCCGCGCCGCCGACTGGGTCGTCGATCTCGGACCGGAAGGCGGCGATGCCGGTGGCGAGGTCGTCGCCGTCGGCCCCCCCGCAGACATCGTGGCAAGCGCGCGCTCGTACACCGGCCGCGCGCTGCGCGAGTACGAAGCAGCGCTGGGCGACTTCGTGTCCGTTCACTGTCTCGTCGCCGAACCGCGCGCGCCCCTTGCGCCCGACACGATCCGCGTGCACAACGCACGCGAGCACAATCTCAAGTCCATCGACGTCGAGATTCCGCGCGGCAGGTTCACGGTGATCACCGGCGTATCGGGCTCCGGCAAGTCCACGCTCGCCTTCGACATCCTGTTCGCGGAAGGACAGCGCCGTTATCTCGAATCGCTGAACGCGTATGCGCGGCAGTTCGTGCAGCCGGCGGCGCGACCGGACGTCGACGCCATCCTCGGCATTCCGCCGACGGTCGCCATCGAGCAGCGCACGAGCCGCGGCGGCCGCAAGAGCACGGTGGCGACACTCACCGAGCTGTATCACTTCCTGCGCCTGCTCTTCGTCAAGCTCGGCACGCAGTACTGTCCGACCTGCGACGTCCCGATCGAGCCGCAGAGCTTCGACGCGATCGCGGCGCGACTCGCACGCGATTACCGCGGCGCGCACATCGGCCTGCTCGCGCCGCTGGTCGCGAACCGCAAGGGCTACTACACGGAGCTCGCGAAGTGGGCGGCGGCGAAGGGATACACGCACCTGCGCGTCGACGGTGAATTCCTGCCGACGGATCCGTGGCCGCGACTCGCGCGCTTTCAGGAACACACGATCGAGCTGCCGGTGGCCGATCTGCGCGTCGAGCCGGAAGCCGAACCGGCGCTGCGCGAAGCGCTCGGCCGCGCGCTCGATCTGGGCAAGGGTGTCGTGCACGTCATCGCGCCGCTGGACGGTCTCATGCAGGGCGCTGCCCGCGTGCGCGAGGCGGTGTTCTCGACGCGGCGCGCCTGCCCGTCGTGCGGTACGAGCTTCCCCGAACTCGATCCGCGGCTCTTCTCGTTCAACTCGAAGCACGGCTGGTGTCCGGCATGCTACGGCACCGGCCTCAAGCTGTCGGACATCGACTGGAGCGACGAACGCGCGAAGACGGGAGCCGACGACCACGTGCTCGATTCGTGGATCGAATGGCTGGAGGTGGACGAGACGTGCCCCACCTGCGCCGGCCGCCGGCTCAACCCGACCGCCCTGCACGTGCGCTTTCGCAGCCGCTCGATCGCGGACATCAATGCGCTGCCGGTCGGCCGCGTGGCAGCGTTCTGCGACACGCTCGCCCTCGCGGGACGCGAGGCGGAGATCGCGCGCGATCTCCTCGCCGAGCTTCGCTCCCGGCTCGGCTTCCTGCAACAGGTCGGTCTGTCCTATCTCGCGCTCGACCGGGCAGCGCCGACGCTGTCCGGCGGCGAGGCCCAGCGCATCCGGCTCGCCGCGCAACTCGGCTCGAATCTGCGCGGCGTCTGCTACATCCTCGACGAGCCCACGATCGGACTGCACCCGCGCGACAACCGCATCCTGCTCGACACGCTGGCGAAGCTCGAAGCCAAAGGCAATACGCTCGTCGTGGTCGAACACGACGAGGACACGATCCGCCGCGCCGAGCACGTGATCGACCTCGGACCCGGTGCCGGCAAGCTCGGCGGCGAAGTGATCGCGGCCGGTTCTGCGGCAGCGCTCGAGCGCGATGCGCGTTCGCTGACCGGCCGCATGTTGCGGGAGCCACTGCGACACCCGCTCGGCACGCGCCGCGCGATTGACGCGGCCACCCCGCGCATCGAGATCGTCGGCGCGAATCTCCACAACCTGAAGGATCTCACCGCTGAGCTTCCGCTCGGCCGCCTCACCGTCGTGACCGGCGTCTCGGGATCGGGCAAATCCACGCTCGCGCGCGACGTGCTCTTCGCCAATCTGCAAGGTCTGGTGGCCGGTGAGCGCAGGAACAGGAACGTCCCGCTCACCGGCTGCCGCGATCTGCGCGGCTGGGAAGCCGTAGGCCGCGTGCTGGAGGTCGATCAGACGCCGATCGGCAAGACGCCGCGCTCATGCCCTGCCACCTACGTCGGCTTCTGGGACGCGGTGCGACGCCTCTTTGCCGATACCCGCGAGGCTCGCATCCGCGGCTACACGGCGGGCCGCTTCTCCTTCAACACCGCCGGCGGACGCTGCGAGGCCTGCGAAGGGCAGGGGATCAAGACCATCGAGATGAGCTTCCTGCCCGACGTCAAGGTGACGTGCGAAGCGTGCGGCGGCGCGCGCTTCAATCCCGAGACGCTGTCGGTCCGCTTCAAGGGACGCAGCGCCGGTGAAGTGCTGGCCATGAGCGTCGACGAGGCGGTGGAGTTCTTCGCCGCACACCGCTCGATCCACCACGCGCTGCGGCTCCTGCAGGACGTGGGTCTGGGCTACCTCACCCTCGGCCAGCAGAGTCCGACGCTCTCCGGCGGCGAAGCGCAGCGCATCAAGCTGGTGACCGAACTCGCGAAGGTGCGCACTGACGCGCACGAACCGCCGGCGCGCGCCCGGCGTTCGTCACCGCAGACGCTGTACGTTCTCGACGAGCCCACCGTCGGACTGCACATGGCAGATGTCGAGAAGCTCATCCGCGTGCTGCACCGCCTGGTCGACGCCGGCAACACGGTCGTGATCATCGAGCACAACCTCGACCTGATGGCGGAGGCGGACTGGATTCTCGATCTCGGTCCGGAAGGCGGCGACGGCGGCGGCGAGCTCGTCGCGCATGGCTCACCCGAAACCGTTGCGAAGCAGACCGGGCGTTCGCACACGGCGCGTGTACTGGCGGAGTTTCTCGGCGAACGGCGCGCGTGAGCGCGGCGGCGCATGCGATCAGCCGACGATCTTCAGATACGAGGCGAGTCCCATCGACAGCTTGCGCGCCTGCAGATACTGCCCGGCGTCCTCCTCGCCCTGGAACGCGCCCTTCACGAAGCGCGGATGCCCCTGCATGTCGACGCTGTCGCCGAGCACCGTCGAACCCAGATGCTCGCCGAACAGGTTGCGGTAGCCGGCCGCCATCATGGCGAGGCTTTCGCCGCGGTCCTCGACGCCGAGCATCTGCAGCACGCGATCGTGATAGCCGTAGACGTAACCCAGCGCGAACGGATCCTCGCGAATGGCGGAGGGCACGGCGCACGCCAGGCTGATCTGCAGCGCCAGAATGTTGCTGACCGCCTGGGTGGCAAAGTGGCGGCGGTCCGCGGTCCTGCGCAATGTCACCTGATTCATCGGGGGGCCTCCTTTCGGGGGTGCGTCTCATCCAGACTTCGGTGCACGGTCATGGCAATCGTTCCCGCGGGTTCCGGGCGCGTTCACGAAATGCCGGCGACCGTGCACACGTCGAATTGGCAACCGCCGTGCCAACGCCACGCCGAAGGTTGCGCACGGCATATGGTCGAACGAAAACCCCTGCGCGATCGTCGGCTTAGGGTCATGCTCTCGTCTCGATGCCGGCGCGCGGCGGCAACCGCACGCGAGTTCCGGGCGTCGCCAGCCAGCGACAGCGCGAGCGCGGCGTCCGGGGATTGCGGCGATTCGCACCCGACACCGTGCATCGCGGCGTATCGCGCAGGCGCGAACATTTCGGACGGTGCAGCATCAGAACACTCGTCAATCGACAGGGCCCACCGCATGAAGAATTCCCCGTTCACGCTGTTGAAATCCCACGCGAAGGACCTCGGCGGTTTCCAGGTCCGCCGGCTGTTGCCGGGACATCCGATCCGCATGGTCGGCCCCTTCATCTTCTTCGATCATATGGGGCCGGCGGTCTTTCCCGCGGGCGCCGGCGTCGATGTGCGACCGCATCCGCACATCGGTCTCGCCACCGTGACCTATCTCTTCGAGGGCGCGATGATGCACCGCGACAGCCTCGGCAGCGTGCAGCGCATCACGCCGGGGGACGTCAACTGGATGACCGCCGGTCGCGGCATCGTGCATTCGGAACGCTCGCCCGACGACGAGCGCGCCGCTGGAGCGCGTCTCCACGGCATCCAGACCTGGGTCGCCCTGCCCAGAGCGCATGAGGACACGGAGCCCGCGTTCAGTCATCACGCGAAGGACACGCTGCCCGTGATCGAACGGCCCGGCGTGCACATCCGACTCATCGCCGGCAGCGCGTTCGGCAAGCGCGCGCCGGTGGCGACCTTCGGCGAGATGCTCTATCTCGCCATCGACTTGACCGCGGGGGCGACGCTCGCACTGCCGCCCGAGCACGAGGAGCGGGGCGTCTACGTGGTGGAAGGAGACGTGCGCGTGGCGGGACGCCCTCTCGCGGCGCTCCACCTCGGCGTGCTCGCCGGCGGCGAGGCCGTGGAGATCGCCGCCGTGAGCAAAGCGCGCCTCATCGTCCTCGGGGGTGAGAAAATGGATGGCGAGCGCATCATCTGGTGGAACTTCGTCGCAAGCACAACGGGACGTATCGAAGCGGCGAAGCTCAGATGGGCTCGACAGGAGTTTCACCCCGTCCCGGGCGAAACCGAATTCATCCCCCTGCCTGCGTGAGCACCATGCGCGAACCGACACCCCAGCCGATTCATCTCGAAGACTACGCACCCCCGCCGTTTCTGATCGACAGCGTCGACCTCGACTTCGACATCCATGTCGCCTACACCGAAGTGCGCGCGCGGCTGACGACGCGCCGCAACAGCACTGCCGATCCTGCCGCGCCGCTCAGGCTCGACGGCGAAGCGCTGTCGCTGCAGTCGATCACCATTGACGGGCGGCCGCTCTCCGCGAGCGAATACGAGGTTGCCGACCGGCAACTCACCATCGCCCGCGTTCCGTCCGCCTTCACGCTGGAGACCGTCGTGCGCATCCACCCGCGCGAGAACACGACGCTGATGGGCCTTTTCGCCTCCAAGGACGGACTCTTCACGCAGTGCGAGGCCGAGGGCTTCCGGCGCATGACGTACATGATCGACCGCCCCGACGTGATGTCGCGCTATACGACGACGATCCGCGCGGATCAGGCGCGCTACCCGGTCCTGCTCTCGAACGGCAACCTCGTCGGCGCAGGCGTCGAGGGGGCTGGCGCGACGGACGATCGCAGTGGCGTCAATCTGCTGCGGGGTGCGCGCGGCACGCGGCACTGGGCGAAGTGGCAGGATCCCTTTCCGAAGCCTTCGTACCTCTTCGCGCTGGTCGCCGCGAATCTCGATCGGCTGGACGACGAGTTCGTCACGCGATCGGGACGGACCGTGGCGCTCTCGATCTACGTCGAGCCCGGCAAGCTGGACCAGTGCGCCTTCGCGATGCAGGCGCTCAGGAAGAGCATGAAATGGGACGAGGACGTGTTCGGTCTGGAAATGGACCTTGACCGCTACATGATCGTCGCCGTCGGCGACTTCAACATGGGCGCGATGGAGAACAAGGGCCTCAACATCTTCAACACGAAGTATGTGCTGGCCCGCGCCGACACTGCGACCGACGGCGATTTCCTGAACATCGACCGCGTCGTGGCGCACGAGTACTTCCACAACTGGACCGGCAACCGCGTCACCTGCCGCGACTGGTTCCAGCTGTCCCTGAAGGAAGGTCTCACCGTCTTTCGCGACCAGGAGTTCGGCGCCGACATGTATTCGCGCCCCGTGCAGCGCATCCAGGAGGTGCGCGCGCTGCGCGCTGCGCAGTTTCCCGAGGACGCCGGACCGATGGCGCACCCGGTGCGACCGCAGTCGTACCTGGAGATCTCCAACTTCTACACGGCCACCGTGTACGAGAAGGGGGCGGAAGTGGTGCGCATGATCCACACGCTGCTCGGCGCGGCAGCGTTCCGCCGCGGCATGGACCTCTACTTCGCACGTCACGACGGGCAGGCGGTGACCACCGACGACTTCGTCGCGGCGATGGCCGATGCCTCGGGCATCGATCTCACGCGCTTCAAGCGCTGGTACGACCAGGCGGGAACGCCGGTGGTCGCGTCTCAGGGACAGTACGATCCGGCCACGCGCACCTATACCCTCACGCTACGTCAATACACTCCGCCCACGCCCGGGCAGACGGAGAAGCTGCCGCTGCACATTCCCTTCGCCTTCGCCCTGATCGGCCCGGACGGGCGCGAGCTGCCGCTGCAGCTGGCGGATGAATCCGCCGCAGGCGACAGCGCGCGCGTGCTTTCGCTCACCGAGGCGCAGCAACGCTTCGTGTTCGTGAATGTCCCTGCGCATCCCGTGCCGTCGCTCCTGCGCAACTTCTCGGCGCCGGTCGTCCTCGAGCACGACTACAGCGATGCCCAGCTCGCGCACCTGATGGCACACGACAGCGACGCGTTCAACCGCTGGGAGGCGGGGCAGCGGCTCGCCACGCAGATCCTGCTGCGCGGCGTCGACGCGGCGATCCAGGGTGCGCCGCTCGACGCGCCCGAGGCATTCATTGCGGCCGTCGCCCGCGTGCTTGCGGACGGCGAGCGTGACCCGGCGTTCGCGGCGGAAGCGCTGGCGCTGCCGAGCGAAGCGTATCTGGCGGAACAGATGAGCCTGGCGGAACCGGAGGTGCTGCACGCCGTGCGCGTCGAGCTGCGCCGCCGTATCGCCGTGTCGCTGCGCGATTCGATGCTGCGCACGTATCACGCGCAGACAGCCGCCGGCCCCTTCAGCCCGGACGCCCAGTCTGCCGGCAGGCGCGCGCTGCGCAACGCATGTCTCGGTTACCTCATGGAGCTCGACGAACCGGAGCTGCGCGCGCTCGCCATGCGCCAGTTCGAAGCCGCCGACAACATGACGGATGCAATGGCCGCGCTGTCTGCCTTGGCGAACACCGATTGCGCCGAGCGCGCGGTCGCGCTGCAGGCGTTCTACGAACGGTGGCAGGACGAACCGCTGGTAGTCGACAAGTGGCTCGCCGTGCAGGCAGCCTCGCGCCTGCCCGACACACTGGCCGCGGTCGAGCGGCTCACCCGGCACGAGGCGTTCGACCTGCGCAACCCGAACAAGGTGTATGCGCTGATCCGCTGCTTCGCCGCCAACTACGTGCGCTTCAATGCGGCCGATGGCCGCGGGTACGCCTTCCTCGCCGATCAGGTGATCGCGCTCGATGCGTTGAACCCGCAGGTGGCGGCACGGCTCGCGCGCGGTTTCGACCGCTGGAAGAAGTTCGATGCGGCGCGCCAGACGCATGCCCGTCATGCGCTGGAGCGCATCCGCGACGTGCCAACCCTGTCGCGCGATGTGCTGGAGGTGGTCAGCAAGGCGCTGGCGTAGCGCAGCAGACGCTGCGCGAGCTGCGCTCGCCGCGCAGATGCCCCGCGTCGTCGGCGAAGCGGTGATCAGTCGTGATCCGAAGCGGACTCCGCTGCCGCAGCGGGCATCAGCACCTCGCGCGTCGCCGAGCGGTCCTTTGCATCCCACGCTTCGATCACGATCTTCGTCGGCGCGTCACCGGCGAGCCCGAGCTGCGCCGTGGGCACGCGCAGCCAGCCGGCGTCCGCGCGCTCGGGTCCGAGCAGCGCGCGACCGTCGCGCATGATCGCCACGCGATAGGGCTCGACGCCGCCGCTCACCCGAACGGTGAGCTCGGTTGGCGCAGTGAGTGCGTCGACGTCGAGTGTCGACGTGCTGCCGCGGTCCACCGATCCGAAGTAGAAGCCGACGATGGTGCCGAGGATGCCCACGAAGGGCGCGAGCACTTCGCGCCCGCGGCGGAAGCGTTCTTCGACCTCGTTTGCCTGCGCACCTTCGAGAAAGAGTGCACCGAGGATCAGGATGAGCGC
>JAEUMW010000152.1 GCA_016791345.1 Betaproteobacteria bacterium
ACGTAGACGAGCTGGTCGCCGTCATAGGAATTGCCGGCGCCGTCCACCATCACCAGACGATCACCGTCCCCATCGAAGGCGATCCCGTACTGCGCGCCCTGCTCGCGCACCACCCGCCGCAGTTCCTGGGGATGCACCGCGCCGCAGCCTTCGTTGATATTGAGGCCGTCCGGCTGATTGCCGATTGCCACCACGTCGGCACCCAGCTCGTGGAAAACATTCCGCGCCACATGGTAGGTCGCGCCGTGCGCGGAATCGAGCACGACCTTGAGCCCGCGCAGATCGAGCGAGTTGGGGAAAGTGCTCTTGCAGAACTCGATGTAGCGACCGGCCGCATCGTTGACGCGCCAGGCCTTGCCGAGCTTGGCGGACGGAGCGCACGAGATGGGTTCCTCCAGGCGTGCCTCGATCGCGCGCTCGGTGGCGTCGGGAAGCTTGTCCCCGTCTGCCGAGAAGAACTTGATCCCGTTGTCCTCGAACGGGTTGTGCGAGGCGCTGATCACGATACCCGCCGACAGCCGCAACGCCCGCGTCAGGTACGCGACGGCCGGTGTCGGCATCGGTCCCGCGAGGTAGACGTCCACTCCCGCCGCCGAAAGCCCTGCCTGCAGCGCAGACTCCAGCATGTAGCCGGAGATGCGCGTGTCCTTGCCGATCAGCACCGCCGGGTGATCGCCGTTGCGTCGTGCCCTGCCCTCGCCGACCAGCACTTTTCCCGCTGCGTAACCCAGATGCATCACGAATTCGGGGGTGATGGGTTCCTCCCCCACGCGGCCGCGCACGCCATCCGTACCGAAGTATCTTCTAGTCATCGTTCAATTCTACCGCCCCGTACACGGTAAACGCATCCCGGGTTGACCCGACGTCGTGCACCCTTACGATCGCCGCACCCCGGTACACCGCAACGAGCGCCGCCGCAACGCTGGAGTGAACGCGCTCATCGACGCTCCTCGCGGTGATCTTTCCCAGGACCGACTTGCGCGACAACCCCGCCAGCAGCGGCAGCCCGGAAGGCACCAGCTCGCGCAGGTGTCGCAGCAGCTCGATGTTGTGCTGCCTGCTCTTGCCAAAGCCGAAGCCCGGGTCGACGACGAGGCGTGCGCGCTCGATGCCCGCTGCCTCGCACGCCGCAACCCGCTCGTGCAGGAACGCTCGAACCTCGTCGACCACGTCTTCGTAACGAGGATTCACCTGCATGGTCTGCGGCTCGCCCTGCATGTGCATGAGGCAGACCGCCGCATCGGAGGCGCGAAGCACGTCGAGCGCGCCCGGCTCGCGCAGCGCCTTCACGTCGTTGACCATGCTGGCACCCGCCGCCAGTGCAGCGGCCATGACTTCGGGCTTGTAGGTGTCGATCGACAGGGGAACCGGGCTGTCGGCAAGACGTTCCAGCACCGGCAGCACTCGCCCCAGTTCCTCGGCCAGCGGCACGGGCGCGGCGCCGGGGCGCGTCGACTCACCACCGATGTCGAGAAAATCGGCGCCTTCCTCGATCAGGCGCCGCCCTTGTGATACCGCGTTCTCGACCGACGCGAACCGTCCGCCGTCGGAGAACGAATCCGGCGTGACGTTGACGATGCCCATCACCAGCGGCCGGCTCAGTGCCAGGCGAAATCGGCCACAGACGAGTTCACGCATGGGAAACGAAAAGGGCCGGGGATGTCCCGGCCCGTGCGGTTGAGTGGTGAATCAGGTGCCCGGCGCGGCCGACGGAGCGGCTGCCGGTGCCGGGGGAGGACTGCTCGGCGGCGGCTGCGGTGCCGTTGCAGTCGGTCGCGGCGGCCGCGGAGAACGGCCGTCCATGATGTCTCCGATCTGATCCGCGTCGAGCGTCTCCCACTCCAGCAGGGATTTAGCCATGATCTCGACCTTCTCGCGGTTCTCTTCGATCAGGCCTCGCGAGAGTCCGTATTGCTGATCGATGATCCGCCGGATCTCCGCATCGACCTTCTGCATCGTGGTCTCGGAGACATTCTTGTGCGTCGTCACGGAGCGACCGAGAAACACTTCGCCCTCGTTCTCGCCGTAGACCATCGGCCCCAGCGCGTCGCTCATGCCCCACTCGGTGACCATGCGCCGCGCCATTTCGGTCGCCTTCTTGAAATCGTCGCCGGCGCCGGTGGTCATCTGGTTCATGAACACCTCCTCGGCGATGCGGCCGCCGAAGAGCACCGCGATGCGGTTCATGATGTACTCGCGGTCGTAGCTGTAGCGATCTTCCTCCGGCAACTGCATGGTGACACCCAACGCCCGCCCGCGCGGGATGATCGTCACCTTGTGCACCGGATCGGCCTTCGGCAGCAGCTTCGCCACCACCACGTGCCCGGACTCGTGATATGCGGTGTTCCTGCGTTCTTCTTCGGGCATCACCACCGAACGCCGCTCCGCGCCCATCATGATCTTGTCCTTGGCGCGCTCGAAGTCCTCCATGTCGACCAGCCGCTTGCTGGCCCGCGCCGCGAAGAGCGCGGCCTCGTTCACCAGGTTGGCAAGATCGGCTCCGGAGAACCCGGGGGTGCCACGCGCGAGGATGTCGCCGCGCACGTCGGGCGCAACCGGCACCTTGCGCATGTGAACCGTGAGGATCTGCTCGCGCCCACGGATGTCGGGCAGCGGCACCACGACCTGGCGGTCGAAGCGACCCGGGCGCAGCAACGCCGGATCAAGCACGTCGGGCCGGTTGGTGGCCGCAATCACGATGACGCCCGAGTTGCCCTCGAAGCCATCCATCTCCACCAGCAGCTGGTTCAGCGTCTGCTCGCGCTCGTCGTTGCCGCCACCCAGGCCGGCACCGCGCTGGCGTCCGACCGCGTCGATCTCGTCGATGAAGACGATGCAGGGCGCGTGCTTCTTCGCCTGATCGAACATGTCACGGACGCGCGCCGCGCCCACGCCGACGAACATCTCGACGAAGTCCGAACCGGAGATCGAGAAGAACGGCACCTTGGCCTCGCCGGCAATGGCCTTGGCGAGCAGGGTCTTGCCAGTGCCGGGATTGCCCACCATGAGCACGCCCCGCGGAATGCGTCCGCCGAGCTTCTGGAACTTGCCGGGGTCGCGCAGGAACTCGACGAGTTCAGCGACCTCTTCCTTCGCTTCCTCGCAGCCGGCGACATCCGCGAAGGTCACGGTGTTGGTCGATTCGTCGAGCAGCCGCGCACGGCTCTTGCCGAACGAGAAGGCGCCGCCACGACCGCCCCCCTGCATCTGCCGCATGAAGAACACCCAGACGCCGATGAGCAAAAGCATCGGGAACCAGGACACGAAGATGTTCATGAGCAGCGAAGGCTCTTCCTCGGGCTTGGCCTCGACGATCACACCCGCCTTGAGGAGATCGGACACCATCCACGGGTCCGACGGCGCATACGTGGTGAAGCGCTTGTTGTCGGAGCGGATCCCCTTGATGACACGCCCTTCGATCGTGACCTTGGCAACCTTGCCCTGCTTCACCTCCTCGATGAACTGGGAATAGTCCATCGGGCTCTGCGCAGTCTGGCGAGTGCTGAACTGGTTGAATACGGTCATCAGGACGAGCGCAATCACCAGCCAGATGGCCACGTTCTTGACGAGATTGTTCAAGTTCACTCCTCGCAACCTTTGCTTGACAACATGCGACCGACGATTCTAATCCGATTATTCCGGGCTGTCACAGCGCAGACCCGGCGCCATCAAGCGGTTCCCGTGCCAATTGCCCGCCGCTCAAAGGCATACGGCCGAGCAGGAAGGATTCGCTCGAAGTGTCCCGCGAAGCCTTGGGCTTGCGCTCGTGGACGATCCTGAACGACGCGATCATGTGCTTCCTGAAGGTCTCGAACCCGTCGCCGTGAAACGCTTTGACTAGGAACGCCCCCTCCGGTTTCAGCCACCGCACCGCGAATTCCAGCGCCCGCTCCGCCAGGGCGAGCGCGCGCGCCTGATCCACCACTGCCACCCCAGAGAGATTGGGTGCCATGTCGGATAAGACAAGGTCGGGACGATCGTCTCGCAGCATTTTCTCGATCTGCTGCCACACGGCGGGCTCGCGAAAGTCCCCGCGCACAAAGATCACACCTGCGATCGGCGCCATGTCGAGGAGGTCGACCGCAAGCACGCGCCCGCGCGGCGCCACGGCGCCGACAGCGGCCTGCGACCAGCCTCCAGGCGCGGCTCCGAGATCGACGACGGTCATGCCCGGCCGCAGCAGGCGGTCCCGTTGCGCGATCTCCAGCAGCTTGAACGCCGCCCGCGACCGGTAGCCCTGATCCCGCGCCTGGCGCACGTAGGGATCCGTCAGATGCCGGTGGACCCAGGCCCGGCTGGTCTTGTTCCGCTTCATCGCCTAGACTTTGCTGATTTCCTCATTCGCCGCGAGCGATCGGATGACGCACATCCCCCCACTTCTATCTGCAGCCGAGCGCCGAGCGCTCAAGTCGCGCGCCCACCCGTTGCGACCGGTGCTGATCGTCGGCTCGAAAGGGCTCACGGAGTCCGTAATGAAGGAAGCGGAGGTCGCGCTGAAAAGCCACGAGCTGATCAAGGTGAAGCTCGCCTCCGACGATCGCGAGGAGCGTGCGAATCAGTTCCACGCGCTCGCCGCGGCGCTCGCCGCGAGTCCCGTCCAGCAGATCGGCAAGATCGCCGTCCTCTATCGCGAGAAGCCGGAAGAACCGAAAGCGCCGGCGCCGCGCACGCGGGCTTCCGCCGCCCCGCCCGCATCCTCCCGGGCGCGCGCCGCCAGCCGGCCTCCCTCCTCTGCGCCCAAGCGCGATCGGGGGCGAGCGGGCGAAGCGCCCGCCACTTCCCCACGACGCGCACCGCTCCGCCCGCGCGCCGCGCGCAGACCACGGCCCCGTCCCTAGTCGGAGCTCCGGCGCAGCAACACGACCAGGACGCCTCCGAGCAGGCAGTTCAACAGGTAGACGCCGCTCGCGATGCCATGCCAGCCGACCAAGCGTCCGCGCAGCTCACTTTGCATGACATCCGCCGGTGCGACCGCCGCCTTGAGCCCGGCGAGAATCGGCTGAATGCCGAATTCGCCGATTACCGTCAGCGCCGCCATCGCCGCAGTCAGTCCGATGAGCAGCCACGATTTCCGCTGCCTTCGTGAAAGATTGAGCACGATGAAGCACGCCGCGCACGCGAGGCCCACGTAGGCAACCAGGGTAAACAGGCGTCCCGCGGTCGCCCCCGCCAGCACCCGATCCGGCAGCACGCGAAAGAGCGCAGGCGCGGTGATGAGCCCCGTGGTCCAGAGCGATCCCACCCAGAGCGTGACCGTCAGCGTCTGCAGATCGCGCGCGAACTGCCTCAAGCGCTGCCGCCCGCCTGGAACTCAAACATACTTGACGTCGAGGATCTCGTACTCGCGCAACCCGCCCGGCGCCTGCACCTCGGCCACCTCGCCGGCGTACTTGCCGACGAGCGCCCGCGCGAGCGGCGAGGTGATCGAGATCTTGCCGAGCTTGATGTCGGCCTCGTCCTCGCCGACGATCTGGTAGGTGACGACCTCGCGGCTGTCCATGTCCTCGAGTTCGACCGTTGCCCCGAAGACGCAACGGCCATCGGCATCGAGCAGCGCTGGGTTGATGATCTGGGCGTTGCCGAGCTTCGCCTCGAGCTCGGCGATGCGCCCCTCGATGAAGCTCTGGCGTTCCTTGGCCGCGTGATACTCGGCGTTTTCCGACAGGT
Organism: Betaproteobacteria bacterium; assembly: GCA_016791345.1. Taxonomy (NCBI): domain Bacteria; kingdom Pseudomonadati; phylum Pseudomonadota; class Betaproteobacteria; species Betaproteobacteria bacterium. Next base: position 5,668 of record JAEUMW010000152.1, read on the forward strand.
CGCCGTGCGCGCGCGCCTCGGCAATGGCGTTGATCACGGCCGGTCGATCGGCGCTCTTGAGACGGCTGAGTTCCGCGCGCAGCAATTCGGCGCCGGTGACAGTCAGGGGAATCTTCTGCATGGGGTTCCCGCAGGATGCTAGGCCGCGGCTTCGGCCAATTGCCGGTGCAGACCCTGCACGTCGTACGGCCTGAGCTCGCTGACGTGCTGCAGGCCGACGCAGGCGGCGCGTGCTTCGGCCATCGTGGTGTAGTAGGTGATGCGTCCCTGCACGGCAGCGTGGCGGATGTAGTAGGAATCCTGGATGGCGTTACGCTTTTCTTCAACGGTGTTGATGATGAGGGCAATCTCGCCGTTCTTGACCAGATCCACGACGTGGGGCCGGCCTTCGGTCATCTTGTTGACGACCGTAACACCTAAGCCCGCTGCCGTCAGCGCTGCAGCGGTGCCGCGCGTGCCGTACAGCGCGAAGCCAAGCTCGGACAACGCCCGGCCGACTTCGACCGCGCGCGGCCGGTCGGATGGGCGGACGCTGATAAAGACGTTGCCCGATGCGGGAAGTTTCACGCCCGCCGCGAGCTGCGACTTGAGGAAGGCTTCGGCGAAGCTCTCGCCCACGCCCATGACCTCGCCGGTCGACTTCATCTCGGGCCCGAGAATGGTGTCCACCCCGGGGAACTTGATGAAGGGGAACACCGCCTCCTTGACCGAGTAGTAGTCCGGAATCACCTCGGTGAGCACGCCCTGCGCGGCGAGCGTCTTGCCGGTCATGCAGCGCGCCGCGATCTTTGCGAGCGGCAGTCCGGTTGCCTTCGACACGAAAGGCACGGTGCGCGACGCGCGTGGATTCACCTCCAACACGTAGACGGTGCCCTGCTGGATGGCGAACTGCACGTTCATGAGGCCGACCACGCCGAGGGCACGCGCCATCGCTACCGTCTGCCGGCGCAGTTCCGACTGCATCTCCTGGCTGAGGCTGAACGGCGGCAGGGAGCAGGCGGAGTCGCCGGAGTGCACGCCTGCCTCCTCGATGTGTTCCATGATGCCGCCGATGACGACGTCCGTGCCGTCCGCGAGCGCATCGACGTCGACTTCCGTCGCGTCGTTGAGAAAGCGATCGAGCAGCACCGGCGACTCGTTGGAGACCTTCACCGCCTCGCGCATGTAGCGTTCGAGGTCGTGCGGATCGTGCACGATCTCCATCGCCCGCCCGCCCAGCACGTAGCTCGGACGCACGACCAGCGGATAGCCGATCTCCTCGGCGAGCGCGATCGCCTCGCGCTCGGCGCGCGCGGTGCGGTTGGGCGGCTGCTTGAGATCGAGCGCGTGCAGCATCTGCTGGAAGCGCTCGCGATCTTCCGCGCGGTCGATCATGTCCGGACTGGTGCCGATGATCGGCACGCCGTTGGCCGCGAGATCGCGCGCGAGCTTGAGCGGCGTCTGCCCGCCGTACTGCACCACCACGCCCCATGGCTTCTCGACGTGCACGATCTCGAGCACGTCCTCCAGGGTGAGCGGCTCGAAGTACAGGCGATCCGACGTGTCGTAGTCGGTCGACACCGTCTCCGGATTGCAGTTGACCATCAAGGTCTCGAAGCCGTCCTCGCGCAGTGCGAGCGCGGCGTGCACGCAGCAGTAGTCGAATTCGATGCCCTGGCCGATGCGGTTCGGCCCGCCACCCAGCACCATGACCTTCCGGCGGTCGCTGGGTGCCGCTTCGCACTCCTCCTCGTAGGTCGAGTAGAGGTACGCCGTGCCGGTGGCGAACTCGCCGGCGCAGGTGTCGACGCGCTTGTACACCGGGCGGATGCCGAAGCGGTGGCGCGCCGTGCGCACTTCGGATTCGGTCGTCTTCAGGAGCTTGGCCAGACGCCGATCCGCGAAGCCCTTGCGCTTCAGCCGCCGCAGGTGATCGGCGTCCAGCTCTGCCAGCGAGCGGTCGTCCAAGTCCGTCTCGATGTCGACGATTTCCTTGATCTGGGCGAGGAACCACGGGTCGATGCGCGTCAGCGCATGTACCTTTTCGAGCGTGAAACCGTTTTCGAAGGCATCGCCGACATACCAGATGCGCTCGGGTCCGGGTTCGCCCAGTTCCTTCTCGATGATCTGGAAATCGGTCGTCTTCTGGTTGAGGCCATCGACACCCACCTCCAGACCGCGCAGGGCTTTCTGGAAGGACTCCTGGAACGTGCGCCCGATCGCCATCACCTCGCCGACGGATTTCATCTGCGTGGTGAGACGATTGCTCGCCTGCGGAAACTTCTCGAAGGCAAACCGCGGCACCTTCGTCACCACGTAGTCGATCGAGGGTTCGAAGGATGCCGGCGTCGCACCGCCGGTGATCTCGTTGCGAAGCTCGTCCAGCGTATAGCCCACCGCCAGCTTGGCCGCGATCTTCGCGATCGGAAAACCGGTGGCTTTCGAGGCGAGTGCGGACGAGCGCGACACGCGCGGATTCATCTCGATCACCACCATGCGCCCGTCCGCCGGATCGATGGCGAACTGCACGTTGGAGCCGCCGGTATCGACGCCGATCTCGCGCAACACCGCGATGGAGGCGTCGCGCATGATCTGATATTCCTTGTCCGTCAGCGTCTGCGCCGGTGCCACGGTGATCGAGTCACCCGTGTGCACACCCATCGGGTCGAGGTTCTCGATCGAGCAGACGATGATGCAGTTGTCGCGGCCGTCGCGCACCACCTCCATCTCGAACTCTTTCCAACCGATCACCGACTCTTCGATGAGCAGTTCCTTGGTCGGCGAGGCTTCCAGCCCGCGGTCGCAGATGGCGAGGAACTCCTCGCGGTTGTAGGCGATGCCGCCGCCCGATCCGCCCAGCGTGAAGGAGGGCCGGATCACCGTCGGATAACCGACCATGGCCTGCACCTGCAGGGCTTCCTCCAGCGAGTGGGCGAGCGCCGAGCGCGGGCACTCGAGCCCGATGCGCTGCATCGCGAGCTTGAACTTCTCGCGATCCTCCGCCTTGTCGATGGCTTCCTTCTTGGCGCCGATCATCTCGACGCCGTAACGCTCCAGCACGCCGTGCTTCGCCAGATCGAGCGCGCAGTTGAGCGCCGTCTGCCCGCCCATGGTCGGCAGCAGCGCATCCGGCCGCTCGATCTCGATCACCTTCGCCACCATCTGCCACGTCACGGGCTCGATGTAGGTGGCATCCGCCATCTCCGGATCGGTCATGATGGTGGCGGGGTTCGAGTTGACGAGGACGACGCGATAGCCTTCCTCGCGCAGCGCCTTGCAGGCCTGTGCGCCGGAATAGTCGAACTCGCACGCCTGGCCGATCACGATCGGCCCGGCGCCGATGATCAGGATGCTGTGCAGATCGGCGCGCTTCGGCATCTCAGGCCTGCGCCGAGCGGACGGCGCGCGCCGCAACGGCCGCCGCGTCGAGATCCTCGACGAAGCGGTCGAAGAGATAATCGACGTCGTGCGGACCCGGGCTTGCCTCCGGATGCCCCTGGAAGCAGAACGCCGGGCGGTCGACGAAGCGGAAGCCCTGCAGGCTGCCGTCGAAGAGCGATACGTGGGTCACTTTCGTGTTCGCCGGAAGTGTCGCGGCATCGACCGCGAAGCCGTGATTCTGGCTCGTGATCAGCACGCGCCCTGACTCCACGTCCTGCACCGGGTGGTTGGCGCCATGGTGACCGAACTTCATCTTGAGTGTCCGGCCGCCCGCCGCGAGCGCGAGCAACTGATGGCCGAGGCAGATGCCGAAGAGCGGCAGCCGCAGGTCGAGAAACCTGCGGATGGCACGAATCGCGTAGTCGCAGGGCTCGGGGTCGCCCGGTCCATTGGACAGGAACACCCCGTCCGGGCGCATCTCGATCACCTGTTCGGCGGGGGTCTGCGCCGGCACCACGGTGACGCGGCAGCCCCGGCTTGCCAGCTTGCGCAGGATGTTGCTCTTGATGCCGTAGTCGTAGGCGACGACGTGGTGGCGAAGCGCCGGCTGCGCGAAGCCTCGGCCCAGCGCCCACTCGCCTTCGCTCCAGGCGAACGCCCGCGTGCAGCTCACGACGCGGGCGAGATCCATTCCCGCAAGACCGGGAAACCCGCGTGCAAGCGCCACCGCCTTTTCCGCGTCCGACGCACCGGCCATGATGCAGCCGCTCTGCGCACCGCGCTCGCGCAGGATGCGGGTAAGCCGGCGGGTATCGATATCCGCGATCGCGACGACTCCCTCGCGTTCGAGGTACGCATCGAGGGTCCCCGTCATGCGGAAGTTGCTCGCCCGCGGCGGCACGTCGCGCACCACGAGGCCGGCGGCGAAGATGCGATGGGACTCGACGTCCTCGTCGTTGACGCCTGTGTTGCCGATGTGCGGGTAGGTCAGGGTTACGATCTGGCGGCAGTACGAGGGATCGGTGAGGATCTCCTGGTAGCCGGTGATCGCCGTGTTGAACACGACTTCGCCGACCGTCTCACCCGCCGCGCCGATGGCAGCGCCCCGGAAAATCGTCCCGTCAGCAAGCGCAAGAATCGCGGGCGGACGTGACGGCAAAAGGCAAACTCCGGGTGTCGATGAAGGCTTTACGCACAAAGCGGGACAGGGCTCATGACCCCATCCCGCTGGCGGTGGATTATACGTTGCCAGGCTCGTCCCGGCAACGAAAAGCGGCCGTGATCGTCAGCGCAGACCGAGCACGTCCTGCATGTCATACAGCCCGGCGGGTTGCGCGGCCAGCCAGCGCGCGGCGCGCAGCGCGCCCTGGGCGAAGGTGGCGCGGCTCGACGCCCGGTGCGTGATCTCGACGCGCTCGCCGATGCCGGCAAAGAGCACCGTGTGATCGCCCACGATGTCGCCGCCGCGCACGGTGGCAAAGCCGATGGTCGAGGGATTGCGCTCGCCGGTGACCCCTTCGCGCCCATACACTGCGCAGTTCCCGAGATCGCGGCCGAGCGCCGCGGCGACGACCTCGCCCATGCGCAGTGCCGTGCCCGAAGGCGCGTCCACCTTGTGCCGGTGATGCGCCTCGACGATCTCGATGTCGTAGCCTTCGGCGAGCACGTGCGCAGCCGTGTCGAGCAGCTTGAAGATGAGGTTCACGCCGACGCTCATGTTCGGAGCGGCGACGATCCCGATGCGCTGCGACACATCGGCCAGTCGTTTCCGTTGCTGCTCGGTGAGCCCGGTCGTGCCGACCACCATCTTCACCTTGAGCACGTCGCATGCGGCGAGATGCGCGAGGGTTCCTTCCGGGCGCGTGAAGTCGATCAGCACATCGGCGGCGGCGAGCGTACGCTCGATGTCGTCGTTGATCGTGACGCCGCACGGTGCGCCGATGAGTTCGCCCGCGTCACGCCCGAGAAAAGGACTGCCCGGCCGCTCGAGCGCGCCGGTGATGCGCGCACCGGGCGCCTGTGCCACGGTTTCGAGCAGCATCCGGCCCATGCGGCCGGAAGCCCCGGCAATGACGATGCGCAGCATCAGCCTGGATCCCGTCGAGAAACCCGATCGTCTAGCGCGGCGCAGCGACCGGCGCGCCGCCGTCGTCCACCCCGAGCACCTTTTTCACGCCGGAGGTCACCGAGTCCGTGATCGACTCGCCCTCGGCGGGCGGCGGAGGCGGTTTCGCCTTGCTGCTCTTGGGACGGGGGGTCGCCGCTGCCTCGGTCGTCACGCCGGGACGGGGAACCTGCTCCTCGTTCGCCTTCGGGCGGGGCCGCCCGACCTGCTCCTCCGCCGCGGCCGGGCGCGGACGCGGCACCGCATCCTTGTCCCGCTTCTTGGTGGACGACGATGGGCTCGCCTTGGCCGACGGACTGGGGACGGCCGCATCGTCGTCGGCGCCGAAGACCTTCTTCACCGACTTGGTCATGCTGTCCAGCATGCCTTCGGACGACTTCGCCGTGGCCGCGGTGGTTGTTCCCGCCGCCCCGGCGGCTGCGGCCTCTCGCGGCGGTACCGGCGGCGGCGAATCCACGTCCATGCCGATGGCCGACTTGAGGGAGTCCATGACGCCGCCGGAAGACGGCGGCGGCGGCGGTGGACCGCGGCGCGCGGCCTTGGGCATCGCGGTGCTGGCTGCGGGTGCATCCGCTGGCT
>JAEUMW010000153.1 GCA_016791345.1 Betaproteobacteria bacterium
GTGCGCGGCCGCACGCATCTCACGGTGTACGAGCAGCGGCTGCGTGCCGCCCGCATTCCCTATCTCACGCCGCGCCAGGGCGGGCTGTTGCTGACGCTGGAAGCGGCCGACCTCACATCGCTGCTGCGCTTTCTCGTCACGCCGTTTGCGGATCTCGACCTCGCCGCGGCACTGCGCTCGCCGATCCTGTGGTGCGCGGACGAGGACCTGATTGCGCTTGCCCGCACCGAGGGTCCCACCTGGTGGCGGCGGCTCGAGCGGCGCGTCGCCGAGGGGAGCGCCACGCCTCGGCTCGTGCGCGCGCACCGGCTGTTGCGCGGTTGGCTCGCGTGGGTGGATCGCCTGCCGGTGCACGATCTGCTCGACCGCATCTACTTCGAGGGGGACGTGCTGGCGCGGTATGCGCGGTCGGTGCCGGAGGCGATGCGCGAATCGGTGCTCGCCAACCTGCACGCCTTCATCCGTCTCGCGCTCGAGATCGACGCCGGGCGCTACCCGAGCCTGCCGCGGTTTCTCGACGAACTCGCGTGGCTGCGCCGCGGCGAGGACGAGGAAGCGCCGGACGAGGGCACGACGGGCACTGCCGGCGATGCGATCCGCATCTTGACCGTGCACGGCGCGAAGGGGTTGGAGGCGCCGATCGTGTGGCTGCTCGATGCGAATCACGCGCGGCGCGGCGACGAGCCGAACCGCGTGCTCGTCGACTGGCCCCCGGAGGAGGCGCGCCCTCGGCACTTCTCCCTGCTCACTGCCAAGGCGACACGCGGCCACGCGCGCGACGGGCTGCTGGCGGCCGAGGCGATGCTCGCCGAACGCGAAGAGGCGAACGTGCTCTACGTGGCGATGACGCGGGCGCGGCAGGCGCTCGTCGTGAGCGGTGCGGAGAACGGCAAGGCAGGCCGCAGCTGGTATCGGCGCATCGCGGAGGCGTTCGACTTCGGCGACGCGGGCGGAACCGCAGGAGACGACCTGGCGGCAACTGCCCCAGCGACTGCTGCGCCACCGCTGGCGGTGCCGTCGACCGCAAAGGCTGCGGGCATCGCGTTTCCGGATCCCGCATGGCTGCCCGAACTCGGGCGAGCCTTGCCGACCGGCACGCGGCGCGCTGCGTTTGCGTCGGCGGCGACGCGGCGCGGCGAGCGCATGCACCTGCTGCTGCAGCATCTGGCGGAGCCTGGGACGATCACCGACACGGCTTGGCTGCGGGAGCTGCTCGACGTCGACGAGGCGCAGTTCGCATTGCTCTGGAATGACGCACAGGCCATTCTCGCCGCGCCCGACTTGCAACGCTTCTTCGATCCGACGCGGTATCTGTCGGCGCACAACGAGGTGGCATATGCGGATGCGTCCGGCGAGCTGCGACGCATCGACCGCGTGGTGGAACTCGCCGAGGAAGTCTGGGTGCTGGACTACAAGACCGGCGAGGCGCCACAAGCGGCAAGCCGCCACCGGGCGCAGCTCGAAGCGTACCGCATGGCGATGGCGGCGCTGTATCCAGGCAAGCCGGTGCGCGCCGCGGTGGTGTTCGCGGGCGGGCACCTCGTGCCGTTGTGATCCGCGCCTGGCCGTTACGGGATCTGGATCTTGCCGCCGCCGGGCAGGCCCCCGGGCAGCCCCGCCGCGCCGGCCTTGGGTATGACGATGGAGGAGGCGGCCTGCCGGCGCAGTTCCTCCAGGTCGCGCATCGTTCGCTCGAAGCCTTCGCGGGCGGCGCTCGCGTACTTAGTGACCGCGTCCGCCAGCGAGTTCGCATCAATCTCGAAGCTCAGCGGCAGCGCACCGGCCGAGGTCATCATCTGCGCCTCGCCGACGTAGAGCGTCTTGCGTGCGGGATCCGCGCCGCCGTCGCTCTTGACCGGCGTCATCACGCGGATGGTGCCGATCTTGCGGTCGGTGTAGATCTCCTCGCGGTAGAGATCCGCCGCATCCATTCTGGCTTCGGAAAGCCGGTCGTCTCGCCTGTCGGCCATGGGTGCCTCCGATGGAAGAAGGTAACAGCCGCTCAGGGTAGCAGAGGTCGAGGGGAGAGCGGGAGGGTCACTATACTCGCACCATCGCTCGCACCCGGTGTCGTCACGCCCACGCAATGAGCGCCTTCGTCGTCGTCGTGTTCTGCCTGGTCTACCTCGGCATGATCCTGGGCGGCATGCCGTTCCTGTCTCTCGATCGCACCGGCATCGCCCTGCTCGGCGCCATCACGCTGCTCGCGGTGCGCGACCTCACACTGCAGGATGCGGCGGAGGCGGTGCATCTGCCGACGATCATCCTGCTCTTCGCGTTCATGGTGGTCTCTGCGCAACTGCGACTGTCGGGCTTCTATGCACGGGTCACGGTGCAACTGGCGGCGCTGCCGCTGACGCCGCCCTTGCTGCTCGGGGTGATGATCCTTGCCGTGGCCGGACTGTCCGCTGTATTCAGCAACGACATCGTCTGCCTGGCCGTGGCGCCGGTGCTGATCGACGCCTGCCGCGAGCGTCGCTTGCGGCCGCTGCCCTTCCTGCTCGGCCTCGCGTGCGCAGCCAACATCGGCTCCGCGCTCACCCTGATCGGCAATCCGCAGAACATGCTGATCGGGGAGAAGCTCAGGCTGTCGTTCCCGGGTTATCTGATGGAAGCGGCGGTGCCGGTCGCCTTGGGGCTCGCGGCCACCTGGGGCATCATCGCGCTGCAGACACATGGCAAGTGGGTACACGCCGGTGCGGCGGAAGAGGCGACCCGGGAACGGCGCGGCGAATCGATCCCATTCGACCGCTGGCAGACCACCAAGGGACTCACGGTGGCCACGTTCATCTTCTTCGCCTTTCTCTTCGCGCCGTGGCCGCGCGAGATCGTCGCGCTGACCGGCGCCGGCGTGCTGCTGCTCTCACGCAGGCTGCACTCGCGGCACATGCTGGGGCTGGTGGACTGGCAGCTGCTCATCCTGTTCATCGGTCTCTTCGTCGTCAACCACGCGCTCCAGGAAACCGGTGTTCCCGATCGCGTCGTCGATGACCTGGCACAGGCCGGCGTTTCCCTCGCGGATCCCGCGATACTGTTCGGCGTCACTTTCGTTCTCTCGAACCTGGTCTCCAACGTGCCGGCGGTGATGCTGCTGCTGCCGGTCGCCACACACGCGCTGGCGGGGCCGGTGCTCGCGCTGTCGAGCACGCTCGCCGGCAACCTGCTGCTGGTCGGGAGCATCGCCAACCTGATCGTCGCCGATGCAGCGGAACGGCACGGCATCGCCTTCGACTGGCACCGCCACGCGCGCACCGGCGTGCCGGTGACGCTCGTCACGCTGGCGATCGCGGGCGGGTGGCTGTGGCTGCGAACGAACTCGGCTTGAGCGGGGCGCATCAAGCGCGCCCCGCCGTAGTGCCGTGACCTCGCACGGTCGAGCTCAATGCCGGCAGAGGTTCCCGTGACCGGAAGGGGCGAGCAGGCGGAGGAAGTCGTCCCGGCGCATCCGTACCAAGTCTTCGTGGTCGCCCGCCTCAAAGTAAACGTCGGTCCCCTCGCAGAGTTCGTCATCCACCACGGCTTGCATGCAGTAAGCGACACCCAGAGCGGGAATGGCGCCGGTTGCGCAGTCCTTGAACATGGTGCCAAGTTCCGGCTCGGTGGCGAGTCCCATGGTGCGTCCCAGCTGCTCGCGCAGCGCATCCAGATTGACCCGACGGTCCGCGGGCACGATCGCCATGACGTAGCCCATCTCGTCGCGGAGCACAACCGCCTTGGCCATCTGGTGCGGCGGGATATGTGCTGCGTTGGCGCTGCGCAGGCTGGTCATGGCTTTCCGATGAGGCACCATGTCGAAGGGAACGTGCATATACCTCAGATAGTTTTCGAGCGTCGTGGCAATGGTCATAGCGGCCTCCGAATTGCAGATCCCGGAACTTCCAATATAGACCACGTGCTTCCGAATGCGAGGTCACACGCGCTTGAGATGGCTGCCGCACCCCGCGCGGCAGTCACTCGCGCCGAAGCGCGGAACCACGATCTTCCCGGCGGTGCGTTGATTGACCACGCACTCGGGCTCTGCGAGGCGATGCACGTCCACCACGCGCACGCCCGCTGCGTTGAGGAGATGGTCGATGTGCCAGCGCAGCGTCTTCCTGCGTGCGAGGTGTCTCGCGATGCGCGCTTCGAGATTTCGCCGGGCGCTACCGGTGTAGATGTAACGGCCGGGCGGGAACGCGCAGGCGCCGAGTGCCCCGATCGCAATGCGCACACGCCGCGGGATCTCGATGACGAGCTGGTAGGTGATTGGAGCATTCGGGGGGCCATCCGCCGGGTTTGCGCCTTCCCCTTCAGCCGCTCCGGGCGACGCAGATTTGCAACAGGTGAGTGGGTTTGGTGACATGGAACGCAAAAAAACTAGTAGTTTTCGTTTGACTGGTGCTATAAAGCACAAACTTCCCTCCGCAACCCCATGATCATGATCGGAGGGGCGTATCAGGCGGATTCGAGATCGAAGTCCATAAAAAGTCCTCGAATTCAGGTCCAAAGACGCGGATCGGCGTGGGTGATACGCCCACGAAGGGATTTTTATCCTTGCGCGGTTGTCCGCGTCTTACGCACTAGAGATCATGCAGCATTCCTCAACTGAACTTACAGGCACTGGGGGAAAGTCCATGAATAATCATCGAATTGTTCTAGCGGCAGGGGTTCTCACAGCATTGTCCATAATGCCGGGATGCGCGACGCGGGAATGGGTGCAGTCGCAGATGGATCCCGTCGCCTCCCGGGTGGCTCAGAACGACGAGCGGCTGACCAAGGCGGAGAACCAGATCGGCAATCTCGGTGGGCGCATGAAAGTGGTCGAGGTGAAGGTGGGCGATTTCGACGGCAAGCTCGCCTCCATCGACGCGCGCACGCAGCAGGCGCTCGACACGATGTCCAACTCCAAGCTGGAGCGCCAGGCCGTGGTCGAAGCGGGCGCGACGTTCAAGCCGAATTCGTCGAATCTCGCACCCAGCTCCAGGAAGGACATCGATGCCATCGTCGCCGAGCTCAAGCGCTCGCCGAACGGGACCGAAGGGGTCAGCTTCATCGTCGCGGGTCATACCGACAATTCGGGGTCGCATGACTACAACTATGCGCTCGGGCAGAAGCGCGCCAACGCGGTCGCCAACTATCTGGTGAGCCAGAAGCACGTCGACCGCGCCCACGTGATGCCCGTCTCCTACGGCGAGACGGCGCCGTTGCTGGACAACAGCACGGCCAAGGGTCGCGAGGTGAATCGCCGCGTCGAGATCCTGGTCTACCGCGAAGGCGCGACACCCGCCGTCGCCGCGAACAGCACGACGGTGCATCCGCTGCAGGAGGCCGATGCGCCTCCGGTCGAGCGGGTTTCGCACCGGCAATAAGCTGCACGGTTTTTCCTGGGGTTCAAGGAAAGGGGGCGAAAGCCCCCTTTTTTTCTTGGGCATCCACCACCGCTCTCGACTCGCCGCGAGCCGGCGCGGCATACTTTCGCCCTCGACGCCGTCCACCTTTCCCGGAGATCAAGATGTTCAAGGCCATCCTCATCACGCAGACCGACTCGACCCGCGAAGCCAGGGTTACGGACATCGACGAGGCGCAGCTTCCCGAGGGTGACGTGACAGTACGGGTCGCCTACTCCACGCTCAACTACAAGGACGGACTCGCCCTGACCGGCAAGGCACCCGTGGTGCGCAAGTATCCGATGGTGCCCGGCATCGACTACGCCGGCACTGTCGAAGCGAGCAGCCACCCGGAATGGAAACCGGGTGATCAGGTGGTGCTGAACGGCTGGGGCGTGGGCGAGGGGTACTGGGGTGGTCTTGCCCAGAAGGCGCGCGTGCGCGGCGACTGGCTGGTGGCGCTGCCTGCCGCGTTCACGCCGAAGCAGGCGATGTCGATCGGCACGGCCGGCTACACCGCGATGCTGTGCGTGATGGCGCTGGAGAAGCACGGCCTCAAGCCGGCGGACGGCGAGATCCTGGTGACCGGGGCCGGCGGCGGTGTCGGCAGCGTGGCCGTCGCCGTGCTGGCGCAGCTCGGGTTTACCGTGGTGGCATCCACCGGTCGCACACAGGAGGCGGAATATCTCAAGTCGCTCGGTGCCGCCGAGATCGTCGATCGCGCGCAGTTCTCGGCGCCCGGCAAACCGTTGCAGAAGGAGCGCTGGGCGGGCGCGGTGGACGCAGTCGGCAGCCACACGCTCGCCAACGTCTGCGCGACCACGAAGTACCGTGGCGCGGTGGCAGCGTGCGGACTCGCGCAGGGGATGGATTTCCCCGCCACCGTCGCGCCCTTCATCCTGCGCGGTGTCACGCTCTACGGCATCGACAGCGTCATGTGCCCGAAGCCCGAGCGCATCGAGGCGTGGTCGCGGCTCGCGCGCGACCTGGATCCGAGAAAGCTCGAGACGATCACGCACGAGATTCCGCTGGCCGACGCCATTGCCACCGGTGCCGACATCCTCGCCGGCAAGGTGCGGGGACGCGTCGTCGTCGACGTGAATCGCTGATCACGCACCATGGGCCGGGTGGGCTGAGCCGCGCACCGAGGGCACCCGGTTTCAGCTCCGGCAGCGCCAGAGGAAAATGCTTCCTCGACGATGCCTGGCAATCACCCGAACGAACGGTCACGTCTCGAGGACCACTCGTCCTCTTCCGTCTGCGACCGCGAAATCCCTCGGCTTTGCGGAGATTCCCTGACAAGAGGGCGCGCCGGCGGCGCGATCACGACGGCCCCTGGGTCGACATCGGACAGCACAACGGCATTGGCCCCGATGCGCGCGCCGTCGCCGATCGTTATCGGGCCAAGCAGTACTGCGCCGGCGCCGATGATCACCCGGGCGCCAATCTTGGCGTGCCGGTCGTGCTCGTCCCAAGACCGTGCGCCAATCACCACGCCCGGCATGATGATCGTCCGCTCGCCGACCACGGCCGTTTCGCCGATCACAACACCGGTTGCGTGGGGAATGTGGACCGTGGGGTGTATCCTGGCGCGCGGGTCGATATCGGAGCTCGTCACGATCTTCGAGAAGCGATAGATGGCTCGACCGAGGGCGCGGCCGATGACCGGGATCCCGTTTGCACGCCCGGATGCCAGGTGCAGTCTGACTGCGAGTCTCATCTTCTCTCTCCTCGGATCATGCGACGCTCGGCTGCAGGACGGGCCGCACCACTCGATACCGTCGAAATGCGCAGATAGCGCACGCCGATGCGGGCGCGGAGACACCGCGGAGACACGTTTGCCCGCAAACACGGTGCACGGAAGCGATGCGGCCCCTGGCCTCCACATGACCGGGGGCCGGCACGATGGTCGTCATGCGCGCCGCCGGTCCTGCCATTCATTGACCACCCAGCGGAACTTGCCGGCTGACGTGTTGGGAAGGAGATCCTTGAGCTCGACCGTCACGCGCACGGTCGGATCGACGAGGTGCTTGATGTTGTACAGCAGCTTGTCCTGGTCGGCCTGCGAAAAGCGTACATCGGGCACCAGGCGCAACTCCCATTGTCCCGGGGCGATCTGCGCGATCTGCGATTTGCGCACGTTCGCCACGCCCTTGAAGGCAAAAGTCAGCACGGACGGACTGATTTCCGTGCCATCACCGCCCGTGATGCGGTCTTCCAGCTTGCCGGTGACCGGCTCGATCATCGGGAAGGATCGTCCGCAGGGGCACTGGCCCGGCTTCCATCGCGTGCGGTCACTCAAGCGATAGCGCACCAGCGGCATCGCCAGGTTGTGCAGCGTGGTGCCGACAACATAGCCGTCGTCGTTCGTCGGCGCGCCATGCTCGTCCACTATCTCGACGTGCGAATAGTCCGTGTTGACGTGCATCGATCCGTATTCGCACTGCGTAGCGAAGGCCACGCGTTCGGCCATGCCGTACATGTCCATGATGTTGCACGCAAGCCGCTCCTGAATCAGTTCCTGTTGGTTGGGATAAAGCGGTTCGGAAGCCGTGAACAGGTAGGGAATGCACAGCGACATGTCGCGCCGTTCCAGGTACTGCGCCAGCGTGTAAGCCGTGGAAGGATAGGCCTGCATCATCGCAGGCGCGTAATCGCGGAGCTTGCGGATAACGGCGTCGATGCACTGATCCGTCAAGTGCCGCGAAGACAGCAACAGCTGGCGGTTGTAGCGGTTCTCGAACCAGAATGGGGGCTCCTGCCGGTCGAGCTTCGTCACCGCGTCGCCGCGCAGCGTGGCGCGAGGCATGCCCTCCACATAGCCTCCCCAGCTCCAGTGACGCTTGATGAAGGCTTGCTCCATCTGCACTGATCGCAGGCTGCGGAAGATCACCAGCGGCGTGCCGGTGGTGCCGCTGGTCTTGCCCAGCACATGCCAGGGCCGTTTGACGCCGCCATTCGGATACAACGCCTGCGGCTGGTCCAGCAGCATCGTCTTGTCAACAATCGGGAACAGTTCGCGCAGCGCCTGCCGCGCTTCGCTCGGCGCAAAGTCGCGTGGAACATGCGCGTAGTAAGGTAGTTTGGCGATGGCCGTCTGCAGGCTGCGGTGCAGCAGCCGGTCGCCCAGCTTCTGCAGCGCCTCGCTGTCCATCGCCTCGTGTCGACGCAGCCTGCGCACCAGCTGTTGACTCAGCACATTGTCGCGCACCAGGGCACGGCTGCCGTATAGCAGTTCCATGCGCAATTCGGTCAGCACGTATTCCTCCCCTTTCTTTTCGAGATGCTCGAGCACTGTATGGGTGGGTCATGCGTGACCCACATATGCATATTACGATGTCAATGACGGAAGTCAACAAAGCAGATTTGTCGGAATTGTCACGGCGAGCAGGGCGAGCGTCTGCGCTCATGGGAGTCCGCGTTGCGCGGCAAACGAGGCTGACCGGCGCGTGCTCGTGCTGCGTTCTCGCGTGGCTCTGCGGCACTCGTACAGACCGAGCGCTCAAGGCCGCGCGCGCTGCAAAGAAAGAGGTGCACAGTCACTGCCGGCAACTCACTGCCCGGAACTCTGAACCGGCCATTCGAACCAGCTCTTCTGTCCCGTGGGGCGATGGCAGCTCGCGGGCGAGCGGAGCATGGGTAAGTAGTCGAATCCCTGCATTGTGCTCAACCAAGTCGTAAACCTTGGAGCGCCGGCGAAACCACCCCGCACTTTGGCGGTCACAGTCGATTCTTCGTGAAGGAGGAGTGCGTTGGCGTCCACGATCACCACTGGCAATCGCGTTGCCCGCGACGCTTCCCGATCTGCGACGCGGCCCGTGATCCTCGTCGTCGACGACGACCCGGAGGTGGTGCGCGCCGTGGCACGCGATCTGCGCACCGCGTTCGGCGAGCACTATCAGATCGTCCGTGCGGATTCGGGCGCGGCTGCGCTGGAGGCAGCGCGCACGCTCAAGCTGCAGAACCGCCCCGTTGCGCTCTTCCTGGCCGACCAGCGCATGCCCGGCATGACGGGGGTCAAATTCCTCGAACAGGTGCTGCCCATCTTCCCCGAGGCGAAGCGTGCGCTGCTCACGGCGTATGCCGACACCGACGCGGCCATCCAGGCGATCAACGCGGTGCATCTCGACTACTACCTGATGAAGCCGTGGCATCCGCCGGAGCTCAACCTCTATCCGGTGATCGACGAGCTGCTGGGCGACTGGCAGGCGAGCTACCAGCCGCCGTTCGAGGGTGTGCGGCTGATCGACAGCCAGTGGTCGCCGGAGGCGCACCAGCTGCGCGACTTTCTCGCGCGGAACCAGATCCCTTATCGCTGGCTCGATGCCGAGACAAACAGCGAGGCACGTGACCTGATCGGCTGCTTGCCGGGGACGGAGCAGGCGGCGTGCGGCCGCACCGATAGCAGCGGACTGCCGCTGGTCCTGCTGGCCGACGGCACGCGCCTCGCCCGTCCGACTCCCGCCGAACTCGCCGAACGGCTCGGGCTTGTCACGCATTCGAGCACGCCGTTCTTCGACGTGATCATCGTCGGCGGCGGACCGGCCGGGCTCGCTGCCGCCGTGTACGGTGCCTCGGAAGGACTGTCGACGGCCATCCTGGAGAAGGACGCGCCGGGCGGGCAGGCGGGGACCAGCTCGCGCATCGAGAACTACCTCGGGTTTCCAGCGGGCGTGTCGGGCGGCGAGCTCACCCGCCGGGCGCTGTCGCAGGCGAAGCGGTTCGGTGCCGAGGTGATCGTCACGCGCTCGGTCGAAGGCGTGCGCGTCGAAGGTCCGTACAAGTTCGTGCGGCTATCCGACGGCAGCGAGCTCTCGTGTCACGCGCTGGTCATCGCCACCGGCGTGGCCTATCGCCGGCTCGACTGCAACGGCATCGACGCGCTGACCGGCGCCGGTGTCTACTACGGGGCGGCGACGACGGAAGCTGCAGGTTGCGGCGAGCAGGACGTGATCGTGGTCGGTGGCGGCAACTCCGCGGGGCAGGGCGCCATGTTTCTCGCCCGCTACGCGCGTTCGGTCACCATCGTCATCCGCGGATCGGGGCTCGCGGCGACGATGTCGCACTATCTCATCGACCAGATCGGGCGGACGGAGAACATCCGCGTGCGGCCGTGTACGGTAGTGTGCGCGGTGGGGGGCAACGGCCGGCTGCAGGAGGTCACACTGCGCAGCACCGACACCGGCATCGACGAAACGCGGTCAGCGGCCGCGCTTTTCATCTACATCGGCGCCGAGCCACAGACCGACTGGCTGGACGGCGTGATCCAGCGCGATGCGCGGGGCTTCATCCGCACCGGGTCGATGCTTGCGCGCGAGGGCGAACGCAGCGCCGCCTGGCCGCTCTCTCGCGCGCCCTTCCTGCTCGAGACCAGCGTGCCCGGTATCTTCGCCGCCGGCGACGTGCGCTGCGGCTCGGTGAAGCGGGTGGCCGCCGCCGTCGGCGAGGGATCGATCGCCGTGCAGTTCATACACCAGTACCTCGCCGACCAATGATCCCGCTCGACCGGCTCCGCGCCATGCCCCTTTTCGCCGACTTGTCGGACGACTGCATGCGCTGGGTGTGCAGCCAGCTTGTCGAAGTCACGCTCGCACCGGGCGAGGCGCTGGTGACGGAGGGCGATCCGGTGCGCGGCTTTTTCATCCTCGTCGAGGGCGGGATCGATGCGCTGAAACGCACCGACAACGGCGAGTCGCTCCCGGCCGGGCATCACACCGCGCCGGCCTTCTTCGGCGAGATACCGCTGCTCGCGCAGACCCGCCTGTTCGTGACGCTCCGCGCGGTCGCCCCATGCCGCCTCGGCCAGCTCCCTGAAGCTGCGTTTCGCCGGCTGCTCGCGGATTCGCCCGAGTTCAGCAGGGTCATCTTCCGCACCATGGCCGAGCGCGTCTCCGGGATGGAGTCCTTCGCACGCCAGCGCCAAAAGATGGCGGCGCTCGGTACGCTCGCCGCCGGTCTCGCGCACGAACTCAACAATCCGGCGGCGGCGATCGCACGCGTCGTCGACCGCCTGCGGCACGTGCTGGATACACTGTACGAAGCGACCGACGCGCTGCACGTCCATGGTCTGCCAGCGACTGCCTGCGGTGTGCTGGAGAATTTCCGCGAGCGCGCCGAGGCGCGGCTCCAGGAGCAGGTGGCGGTCGACCCGCTGGTCGCTGCCGAGCAGGAAGACGAGATATCCGACTGGCTCGGCGATCGGGGTGTCGGCGAGAGCTGGCTGCTTGCGCCGACGCTGGTCGCAGGCGGCATCGCTCCGACCGACCTCGACGGACTCGTCGCCGGAGTGGGCGAGGAGAACACCGACGCGGCGGTACGCTGGGTGGCATCGAGCGTCGAGCTTGCCACACTGCTCAACGAGGCCGGGCGCGGCTCGGCGCGCATCTCGGAGCTCGTCAAGGCGCTCAAGTCGTACTCTTACGAGGGTCAGGCGCCGCGGCAGGAGGTCGACCTGCACGACGGCATCGAGGACACGCTCACGATCCTGCGCCACAAGTTGAAACATGGCATCGAGGTCGTGCGCGACTACGACCGCTCCCTGCCCCGGCTGATGGTCTACGGCAGCGAGCTGAATCAGGTCTGGACCAATCTGATCGACAACGCCGCCGACGCGCTCGGCGGGCAGGGCACCATCACCATCCGCACGCGGCGCAACGGCGAGTTCGCGGTGATCGAGGTCTGCGACGACGGCCCCGGCGTCCCGCCGGAGATCCAGCCACGCATTTTCGATCCCTTCTTCACGAC